>CALPKA020000034.1 GCA_943324025.2 Bifidobacterium breve
AAGATAAGCCAGAAAATCTCTTATCTCTTTGCGCTCATAAAACCGCACGCCACCAACAACTTTGTATGGAATACCAACTCGCATAAAAACCTCCTCAAATACACGAGATTGCGCATTGGTTCGATAAAAAATTGCAGTATCTCCTGGGTTAGATTTTTCTAAATCTCGCAGCCTTGTTATCTCACTGACCACAAAATCAGCCTCATCATGTTCACTTTCTGCCACAAACCCTGTGATCATTGCTCCAGCTCCTGCTTGTGACCAAAGGTTTTTCTCTTTGCGTCCTTCATTATTTGAAATTACAGCATTGGCCGCAGTTAATATGTTTTGGGTTGAGCGATAGTTTTGCTCAAGCAAAATAGTTTTTGCATCGGGGTAATCTGCTTCAAATTGCAGAATATTTCTGATGTTAGCGCCTCGAAATGCATAAATTGATTGATCAGCATCTCCAACTACGCAAAGTTCAGCAGGTGCAAATCCATCTCGATCACTTCCCACTAACTCTTTAATTAACACATACTGAGCATGGTTTGTATCTTGGTACTCATCTACAAGAATATGTTTAAATCTTGAGCGATACTTTGCCCGCACCTCAGGATGGCGCTGCATTACCTCAACTGTTTTAGCAATTAAGTCATCAAAATCCATTGAATTAGCACCGGTTAATCTTCTTTGATAAATGCTAAAAACTTGTGCCACCATCTCCTGGAATTGATCTTTGCTTTGATTTAAGTAATCGGCAGGTCCAAGGAGCTCATTCTTAGCTTGTGAAATTAGTGCAGCCACAGCTCGAGGAGCATATTTTTTAACATCAAGATTCAAATCTTTCATTACCAAATTAATCAAACGTAGTGAATCACTTTGATCATAAATTGTGAATGAGTTTGTATAACCCAGCAATGATGCTTCTTTTCTTAAAATTCTTACACAAGCTGAATGGAATGTTGATACCCACATCACTTTGGCGCGGTCTCCTACTAACTCAGTAACTCGCTCCTTCATTTCCCCGGCAGCTTTGTTGGTAAAAGTAATTGCCAAAACTTCATAAGGTGCAACATTTCTCTGTGCTAATAGGTAAGCAATTCGCCTGGTTAAAACTCGAGTTTTGCCAGATCCAGCACCAGCCACAACAAGAAGAGGAGAGCCTTCATGTTTAACCGCTGCTAGTTGTTGCGGGTTTAAACCATCTAATAGCGCGGACATATTGGTAAGTCTATCGGTGGGTAAGAGGCAGGTAATTGCTGCGGTAATCTTGGTGATGATGGAGCCTTTAGACGATAGCCAGATAGAACGCGTATTAGTAGTTACTGCGCACCCAGATGATTGCGATTTCGCAGCTGCAGGAACAATTGCACTTTGGACCGCTAAGGGAATAAAGGTTTCTTACTGCATCTGCACCAACGGTGATCAAGGTGGAGAAGATCCAACTGTGCCACGGGATGAGATGCCAAAGATTCGGCAGAAAGAACAACGTGATGCAGGAGTTGCAGTTGGTGTTACAGATATTACTTTCCTTAACTATCGTGATGGTTGGTTAGAGCCAACTATTGAATTAAGAAAAGATATTGTTAGACAGATAAGAATTAGTAAGCCTGATCGAATGGTAATTCAATCTCCAGAACGTAACTGGGATCGATTATTTTCATCCCACCCAGATCACATGGCCGCCGGTGAGGCTGCAATTCAAGCGGTATACCCAGATTCACGAAATGCTTTTGCATTTGAGGACTTGTTAAAGAATGAAGGATTAGAACCTTGGCGGGTAAAAGAGGTTTGGGTTACATCAACCCAAAACCCAGATCACTTTGTGGACATTACAACTACATTTGATAAGAAGATGAAAGCACTTCACTCCCACGTTAGCCAAACTGCACATAATGAGAACTTAGAAAATATGGTTCGTGAGTGGGGTGAGCGAAATGCTCAAGCTAACAATTTACCTGCAGGATCTGTTGCAGAAGTATTTAAAATCGTAAATACGAATTAACGAACCTTTACCTTTTCAATTGCCAAGGTGCGCTTTGGTAAACCATCATTGCTGCCATCGGCTACACCCTCTTTTGCAATCGCTTTTACGATATCTAATCCCTTAACAACCTTGCCCCAGATTGAATAATTAGCTGGCAAAGTTGAATCTGCATAAACTATAAAGAATTGACTGCCATTAGTAATTTCTTTTGAATTCCAGATAGCAACTGTTCCCTCAGGGTAGTTATCAGATGCGGTATCTGGCAGGTTTTCATTCTCATACTCAAAGTTTGGCCCACCCATACCAGTTGCGGTTGGATCACCACAGTGCAAGAAATTACTGTCATTCTTTGTTAAGCGGTGGCAGATAGTTTGATTAAAAAAGCCGCCCTTAGCTAATGCCGAGATTGCTGCAACAGTTACAGGTGCTTGTCTTGAATCAGCCTCAATAACTATTTCACCACAATTTGTAGTTAATGTGATTTGGCGATTCTTTAGAAAGGTCTTTACTTGAGGTATATCAATATTTTTTATTGAATGGCCTTTTGCAGTTGAAATCTTACAATTTAAAGTTATAGCTTTTTTATTTGGTGCAGCAGTAGCAGATGCAGGTAGCGCAGCAGAAATTAGCAGAATTGTCAGTGAAGAAATTATTGATTTTGCTGCGAAATTCATGGTCTTAGTTTAAGCCTTTAAATTAAGTATGGATAACAAGATTTAGTAATTAAGGCGGATTTACTATCTAACTTTAAGCACATTCACAGCGAAAGATTAAGGTTGAACGATGATCTCAACCCGTTGAAACTCCTTTAAGTCTGAGTAGCCGCAAGTGGCCATAGATCTACGAAGTGCGCCAAATAGATTCATTGAGCCATCTGAGGTGTGTGATGGTCCAGTTAAGACTTCATTCAAATTACCAACAGTGCCAACCTGCACACGATTACCACGTGGTAATTGACCATGATGGGCCTCAAGTCCCCAATGCCAGCCTTTGCCTGGTGCCTCAGAAGCTCTAGCAAGTGGAGATCCCATCATTACTGCATCAGCACCACATGCAACAGCTTTAGCAATCTCACCACTTGCTCCAACTGAACCATCAGCGATTACATGAACATAGCGACCGCCAGACTCCTCTAAATAATCTCGGCGAGCAGATGCAACCTCTGCAACAGCCGATGCCATTGGTACTGATATTCCTAATACTTTTTTAGTTGTATGGGCAGATCCGCCGCCAAAACCAACTAAAACTCCAGCTGCTCCTGATCTCATTAAATGCAGCGCCCCTTGCGCAGTTGCACAACCACCAACAATCACTGGAGTATCTAATTCGTAAATAAATTTCTTTAGATTCAATGGTGCGATCTTCTCCGAAACGTGCTCTGCTGAAACCGTTGTTCCGCGAATTACAAATATATCAACGCCAGCATCAATAACCGCTTTGTGGAACTCAGCTGTTCGTTGAGGAGAAAGTGCACCTGCCACAGTTACACCAGCTGCTCTAATTTGAGCAATACGTTCCTTGATAAGTGTTGGTTGAATTGGAGCGGAGTAAATCTCCTGCATTTTTTTAATTGCTTTATCTTCACTTAACTTAGCCATTTCAGATAATTGTTTTTCAGCATCCTCATAGCGAGTCCAGATACCTTCCAAATTTAAAACTCCTAAGCCGCCAGCTTTACCAATTGCAATTGCAGTTTCAGGAGAGACAACTGAATCCATTGGAGCTGCTAGGAATGGAAGATCAAATTTATATGCATCTATTTGCCAGGCGATTGAAACCTCTTCAGGATCTCTTGTCCTGCGAGATGGAACGATTGCAATATCATCAAATGAGTAGGCTGCTCGAGCACGCTTACCTGGACCTACTTCGATATCGGACATATGGGCAATGCTATATCCAATGAGTTAGCAAATTGAAATTTAAGCCAGCAACTCCCAAGCCGCAACCCCGCCAGCAACCCCTGCAGAGTTAGGAATCAACCGAACTTTATAATCAAAACTCTTTAATGCAGATTTACTAATTCTTTGTGCATTACCGCCGCCGATATATAACTTATCCCAAACAATCATCGGATAAAGCTCCTCAATTAATCGCTTAACCCTTCTTGACCACAAGGTATTTCCCATTCGCTTTCGAGCAGCTTCGCCAATCCAAGCATCGATTGATTTTCCATAACGAATGGTGGCATGTGATATTTCTAGATGCGGTGATAATTTGCCATTGCTAAATATCGCATTCCCTAACCCGGTGCCAAAAGTTAATACCAACTCCAAACCTTTGCCCTCAATCACAGCTGCAGCGTGTACCTGGGCATCATTTAATACCAAGGTAGGCAGACCTAATTTCTTGCCTAACTTTTTTTGCAGATCTAATCCAAACCACTCACTCTTTAGTTTTAAATCAACTGGTGAGTTTGGCCCGCGCTTATTTATGTAGTGTGGAATTGCAATTACTTTGCCATCACGAATCATTCCAGGAAGGCCTACCGTTACCCGCTTTACCCGCTTATCTTGATCAACATAATCTTGAATAATCTGAATTAATTTTTTGGGTGATAGTGGATAAGGTGTTTTCAAATATGGAAAGTCTCTAAGTAATTTTCCGCTCTTATCAAGCACAGAGGCCTTGATCCCAGTGCCACCGCAATCCACGGTTAGCGTTGTAACTTTCATCGATTGATGTTAATCGATCAAAGCAACTTTGAGAACAAGGCCTTGTGTAGTTAATTACTTTTTAGTGAGAGTGTCCTCCTGGACCATGTGAGTGACCATGACCAGCTGGCTCCTCCTTCTTATCCTCAGGGGTTTCAAAAACCAACGCCTCTGTGGTGATAAACATTGCAGCGATTGAAGCAGCATTTGCCAGTGCAGATCTTGTTACCTTAACTGGATCAATTACTCCCTCTTTCACAAGGTCGGTGTATTTTTCTGAGTAAGCATTAAAGCCTTCATTAGGCTTCATCGCTCTTACTTTAGAAACAACTACATAACCTTCATGTCCGGCATTTTCAGCAATCCAACGAAGTGGTTCATCACATGCTTTACGCACTAATCGAACACCCACTGCGCGATCACCTTCAAAACCTAAATCATTATCAAGGGCAGCTGCAGCATGAACTAAAGCCGCGCCTCCACCAACAACAATTCCCTCTTCAACTGCCGCTCTAGTTGCAGAGATAGCATCTTCAAGACGGTGCTTCTTCTCTTTCAACTCAACCTCAGTATGGGCACCAACTTTGATCACACAAACTCCACCAGCAAGTTTTGCTACTCGCTCTTGTAGTTTTTCACGATCCCAATCAGAGTCGGTAGTTTCAATCTCGCGGCGAATCTCGGTAACACGAGCTGCAACATCTGCCTTATTACCAGCACCGTCAACAATTGTGGTGTTGTCTTTGCTAATAACAACGCGGCGTGCTTTGCCCAGCATTGAAATATCAATTTGCTCAAGCTTTAATCCAACCTCAGCAGAGATAACCTGTCCGCCAGTTAGGATTGCAATATCTTGCAGCATTGATTTACGACGATCGCCAAAGCCTGGTGCTTTTACTGCAGCGGAGGCAAAGGTTCCTCGCATACGGTTAACAACTAATGTAGAAAGTGCTTCACCTTCAACATCTTCGGCAATAATCAAAAGTGGCTTACTTGCTTGGGCAACCTTTTCTAGAACTGGTAGAACCTCACTTAAAGCTGAGATTTTTTGACCAGAAATAAGAATATAAGCATCCTCAAGAACTGTTTCCATGCGATCTGCATCGGTAACAAAGTAAGGAGAGATATATCCCTTATCAAATTGCATACCTTCAGTGAACTCAAGCTCTAAGCCAGTAGTAGATGACTCTTCAACGGTGATCACACCATCTTTGCCAACTTTGTCCATTGCCTCAGCAATTAGATCACCAATTGCTTTGTCTTGTGCTGAAATTGTTGCAACATCTGCAATCTGAGATTTTCCACTTACCGCTGTTGAGTTTTTTCGCAACGCTTCAGTAATCGCAGAGACTGCTTGTTCAATTCCATATTTAAGCTCCATTGGCTGAGCACCAGCTGCAAGATTGCGCAGGCCCTCTTTCACCATTGCTTGAGCTAAAACTGTTGCAGTTGTCGTGCCATCTCCTGCTACATCATTGGTCTTTTCCGCAACCTGCTTAACAAGTTGAGCACCCATGTTTTCGGCTGGATCAGATAATTCGATCTCTTTAGCAATTGTCACGCCATCATTTGTAATC
>CALPKA020000035.1 GCA_943324025.2 Bifidobacterium breve
ACAGCCTCGCGCCTTGCTAAGAACTCAGATTCAGTGATGACAGTTCCGCGCTTGCGTGTGAAATCTCGTCGTTCTCTTCGATCAGGTCGATCAAATTTATTTCGATCTCTGCGATTAAAGGTTTTGTTTTCATTTCTTGGTTCACGTACCCGAACTGGGCGAACCTTTACAACTGTTAGAACACCATCTTCTTCAATAGTCTCACCAGGTGTTACACCTTCACCGCGTGCTCGTCGACGTCGACGGCGCTTATGAGTTGCCCCATCTAAATCTGTTGAATCAGTAGATTCCTCTGTTGCATCTGATTCATCATGGTCGGCAACATCTTTGCCATTTCGCCTTCTGCCTCTGCCACCTCTACGGCGACGGCGACGAAACTCCTCTTTTTCTAAATCATCACTCTTACTGGCTGACTCAGGCTCTGCCTTTTCAACCTTGCTTACCTTTGCAACCTTTGGGCTCTTGGTAACAGGGGCAGCTTGAAATAGTGGAACGGGAATTGCGGCTGCTTTTTTGCTTACTTTCTTTGGTTCGCTATCTACCGCTTTTTTGGCAGCGCGCTTACGTGGTGCTTTAGGCTCATCGGCCATATAAATCAAATCCTTTTCAAAAATAATTACTGCAGTTTTGCAGTATCTCTTACAATACTTTTTTTAATTAATCTGGTTAATTAACTTGCTAAAAATATCGACGCTATCGCGGCGTTGGATCTTTATCCTCGCGCTGATTGCGTGGCTAAAGTATCTCAGATCGGCAGGTAATCCGCCAACTTAACCTAATTTAAGCGTGTTATCGGCTTCTTGAGTGCACGTTCTGGAGTAATCCAATGCCAATCAAATTAGCGAACATTGATGATCCACCATATGACAAAAACGGTAATGGCACACCAGTCATTGGCATCAACCCCATTGTCATTCCGATATTTTCAAAGGTTTGAAATGCAAACCAAGCAATAACACCGATACAGACCAACCTACCAAATAAATCACTACTTCTTCGGCAGATTGAAAAAGCTCTCACAAACAATAGGAAATACAACGCCAGAATTAGTGAGCAACCAACAAAACCTAATTCCTCACCTGCAACTGTGAAGATAAAGTCTGTTTGCTGCTCTGGCACAAATCGACCATTTGTTTGTGGACCTTCAAAGAGGCCTTTGCCAAATAAACCACCAGAACCAATTGTGATTCTTGATTGACGTAGTTGATATCCACTTGCTTGAGGATCTGCTGAAGGATCAACAAATGATTGCAAACGTGCAACCTGATATTGACTTACTGCGCCAGTTTGTACTGCGGTGAAAACTCCAACTACTGCCAAAAGTAATAGTCCTACTACCCAACGGGCAGGTGCACCTGATGCACCAATCATTGCCACAACCGCTGCAGAAATAATAAGAACCGTTCCTAAATCTGGTTGGGCCACGATCAGCAAAATTGGTACTGCTGCAATTGCAAGCGCTTTGATTACATCAAGATCGGTTGGATCTTTATCTGTCTGATCACGATCAGATAAAATCATTGAGATTCCAACAATGATTGCAATTTTTGCAAGTTCAGCAGGTTGCAGTTGAAAGCCACCTGGCAATGAGATCCAAGCTTGCGCACCATTTATCTCAGTGCCCAAACCAGGAATTAACACAATGGTTAAGCCAATAACTGCTGCCAGCCAAACAATTGGCGTATATGCTCGAAGCAATCGATAATCAATTAAGGTTGTTCCATAAGCCAATAATCCACCGATAACAATATTTAAAGTATGACGCTTGAAGTAATACTCTGGATCTAATCCATAAGATCTAAACCACTCACGAGTGCCGGCATAGACCAATAGGCTGCCAATTAAAAGTAAGCCACCAACGGCAAAGTTAAGTAATTTATCAAAACTGCCGAAGTTAGTTCGCGGAGATCTCCCATACTTAACATTTAAGCTCACTTAATTTTCACCCCGCCCTCCTTTTTGCCAGTCAGATCAACCTTGCTTGCAACCTTCTTTAGATCAACCTTGGCAATATTAGTAGGAACACCGGTTGGGAATATGGCTTTCTCAGGATTAACTTTGTTCCCAGTAACTCCAAATAAAGTTTCATAAATATTTCTTACACCTAGCCCTGAAGTTGAAGCACCAAAACCTCCCTGACTTACCATCATCACAACTGCATACTGAGGATCTTCAGTTGGTCCATAAGATGCAAACCAAGAGGTGTCATCCTTTGCGCTTCCATTTGGATTTTTTCCAAAAACTTGAGCAGTTCCAGTCTTGCCACTTACAGCAACCGGGAATCCAGAAAATACTCCAGCTGCTGTTCCTCGTGTAACTACCATTCGCAAACTTCGGTGCAAGAAATCCCAAGTAGTTTGTTCAATCTCAATTTTATCTGCAACCTCTGGCTTGAACTCTTTAACAATCTTTCCATCTGCATCAACAATTGCTCTAGCAACTTGAGGTTTATAGTAGAGACCATTATTTGCAATCGCTGAATACATCTGGGCTAGGCGAAGTGGGGTTACCAAGGTATCTCCTTGCCCGATTGAAAAGTTAACCGCATCTCCAGCTCGTACCTTGTTTCCATCTATGCAATTCTCACGTGCAATCTCAATGAGATAAGCAGTTAAATCTTGCTTCTTGGCACGATCTTTGTAATTACAGTAAAAATCTTTATTTTGTTCATACCAGTTTTGCTTCCATTGGCGATCTGGCAATCTTCCCTTTAATTCACTTGGTAGATCAATCCCAGTCAAAACTCCAACGCCAAAATCCTTGGCAGCATTAAAGAAGTGATCGTTTGCATTAGATTTTGGTTTTAAACCGCCATCTCTTACCCACTCATCATAGGAAATTTGATACCAAAGTGAATCACAGGAGATTGCAAGACCGACATCTAATGGAATCCGGCCAGCTGCAACGCTGTCAAAGTTTTTAAAGGTTCGAGTTCCGATTTCAACCGAGGAAGGGCAGTCATAACTTTTATTTAGTTCATAACCTGCAGCAGCTGCCGCCACTACTGATATCGATTTAAATGTCGATGCAGGAGCAAACAATCCCTGAAGTGGCCTAGATAATGCTGGAACGCCTTTTGCTTCACTAAATAAATCTTGTGCTTGTTTAACAGTTAAACCTTTTTGCCAAATCGAAGGATCATAAGTTGGGTATGAAGCCATCGCTAGTACTCTGCCAGTTTTGATCTCAAGCACAATTGCAGCACCAGAATCTCCACGATATCCAGATCCCCGTGCTCGTTTAACTGCAGCTTCAAGTGCTTTCTCAACTCCTGCTTGAAGTTTGGCGTCAATATTGGTTATTAAATTATTTCCAGAAACAGCCTTTATGTTTTTATCTTGCTTAGTAACAACCTCTTTACGATTTACGAGAAATGTTCGCACCCCAGGCGTGCCTCGTAAGTATTGGTTGTATTGAATCTCTAAACCAGATTTACCAACAACCTCATTTCGATAGTAATTTCTCTCTGGGTTCTTTAGATCTTCATCGGTGACTGAGCCAACATAACCCAATACATGTGCAACATTCTCACCAGCAAGAGATGGATAACTTCGAATTGGAACTGATTGAACCTCAACACCTGGATAGGCGTCAGAATTTTCCATGATTTTTAAAGCAATATCTTGAGTGGCATTACCAACCAATGGAATTGGTTGATACCTCGTGCCATTCCAACAGCCTGCTCGATTGTTTTTTGGAAGCTCTCCACACAATCTTGTTCGCTGATAAACATCGGCATACTCAAGTCCAAAAAGATTGGATATCGCCACTAAAACTGTGGTTCCTTTATCAAATTGTTGATCAATCACCGTGCGATTTATTGAAACCACCAAACCTGGTAAATCAACCACCATTGGCGTTCCATTTATATCCGTTATCGCACCTCTTACTGCTGGTGTGACCACATCACGACTTTGGATGCTAATCGCGGCATCTTGATACTTATCACTTGCTAAAACTTGTAAATAAAATAATCTACCGAACAAAGCAAACATTAATGAGAAAACTAGAGTTTGAAAGACAATCAGATTTACTCTTGAGCGAAGACTCATGCACGTTCTCGATTACTCATTAATGCTCGTCGAACTTTGATCACAAGCGGTAGAAATAAAGGCATAATTAGAAAAGTCCAGAGTGAGTTTGCAAAGATAATAGAGAATATATGAGAAAAGCTTCCATTATCTTGACCAAGCATCGCTCCTAAGACCACAAAAATAAAAAGCGATAAAGCCGAAGCAACACTGATAAATATCAAAAACATAAGTGGTGTATCGGTAAAGTCACCAATACTTTCTTTATTAACTGAGAAAAGGTAGCCAACAATGGTCAATGCAAGAGCCCATTGCCCTAATGGGTTTTCTGCAGTTGCAGAAATATCCATGATTAAGCCGCCGATAAATCCAAATACCAAGGCTCCACTTCGCTCCTCCAAGGATAAAATAACGATTAGGGCAGCTAAATAAAGTGAGAAGCCATTAATCGGAAAATTTATACGAGAAATAATCGTTTCTTGGATGACAAACACTGCTAGCAAAAATAATGAAGTGTTTAAAACTCTTATCCTGCTCATGAATACTACTTACTAGCTGATGGGCTTGGAGAAGGAGTTACATACACTGTAACTGTTGGCGATGGTTTTGGAACCAGTGCATCACGTGGATCTTGTTTGGGATTTGAAACCACAACTGCAACCACGCCAATTCTTTCAAGATTACTTGCCCCTTCAACATCTGCATTTTGAGTAATCGATGAAGCATTGCTTTGAACTGATGAAACTGTTCCTACTGGAACTCCTGGAACAAATGGAGACCCATTCTGACTTCCCCTTGCAACTAAATTATCTCCAACCTTAATCTCACCAGTTGCATCTAAAAGCTGAAGCAAATACTTATTTCCACCCTGCCCTGAAACCACACCAATACTTTGAGTTCCTGCAATACGAACACCAATTTTAAATGTTGGATCACTCATCAGTAAGACAATTGATGAATTACTAGTTACCGACTTAACAACTCCAACTAATCCTGCCTCTGAGATGACTGTCATGTTCTTTGAAATGCCATCACTGCTTCCAGCATCAATGGTGATGGTTTGCTTAAAGGTCGCAGTTGAGCCTCGGTTAATTACTCTTGCCGCAACAACTTTGTATTCACCTCGTCCTGCCAAATCTAAAACTTGCTTTAGCTGATTTAACTGACCAACAACATCTTCATCTAGAACTTTCTCAGATTTTAGAAGGTCAACCTCTTTTTCTAATTCAGTGATCCTCGATTTAGATCGCCCGAAATTACGCACATCAGATGTGAAATTCCCGATTGGGGAAAATATCTTGGAGAAAAATCCTTCGATTGGGGAAAACACTGTTGTAACGCCAGATCGAATAGAGCCAGCAAGATTTACACCACGAAGATCTAGGGTAATTAAGAAAAGTGAAGAAACCAGTAAGAGAATTAGCAATAGACGCGACCGATTACCGCCGCCCCTAGCCACAAATAATCTCCCTTACAAATTAATTAACGACGTGGTTCAGAGATCAAAACCTTTTCTAAGGCCTCAAACTCTTCAATACATTTGCCAGAGCCTTCTGCCACTGCTTGCAATGGGCGCTCTGAGATATGAATTGGCATGCCAGTCTCATGACGCAGTCTCTCATCAAGACCACGAAGAAGTGCTCCGCCACCAGTTAAAACAATTCCGCGATCCATTAAATCACTTGCAAGCTCTGGCGGGGTTTTATCCAAAGTGTTTTTTACAGCGTTAACAATCGCAGCTACCGGCTCCTCTAACGCCTTTCGAATATCGGCGGAGGTAACCAGAATTGTTTTAGGTAGTCCGGTTGCTAAATCACGACCACGAATTTCAGCATCAGGCTCACCAGGTAGTGGGAATGCAGAGCCAATTGCCATTTTGATTTCTTCAGCTGTTCGCTCACCTAAAAGAAGTGAATATTCACGCTTTACCCAATTGATAATTGATTGATCTAATTCATCTCCACCTACACGAATAGAAAGTGCAGCAACAATTCCACCTAAGGAAATTACCGCAACCTCAGTAGTTCCACCGCCGATGTCAACCACCATATTGCCAGTTGGCTCATGGATTGGCAGATCTGCACCAATTGCTG
>CALPKA020000036.1 GCA_943324025.2 Bifidobacterium breve
AGTACGCCAGCAGTTCCAGGAACAGATTCAATTAAAATTGCCGCAATTGTTTTTGGTCCTTCAAAAATAATAGTTTGCTCTAAATGTTCAAGAGCGCGCTGACACTCTTCCTCTTGGTTGGTTGCCCAAAATGCGGTTCGATACAAATAAGGTCCCCAGAAATGCACATGTCCATAACCAAACTCATTTGGAAATCTTCTTGGATCTCCTGTTGCATTAATCGCAGATCCAGTATTGCCATGATAAGAACGGTATGTTGATAAAACTTTGTGCTTATTGGTGTGAAGTCTGGCCATTCTGATCGCATTTTCAATTCCATCTGCGCCACCATTTGTGAAGAAAACTTTCTTAAAACTATCTCCGGCAACACCGGTAATTCTCTTTGCTGCTTCATTTCTTGCTTCATTTGCATGTTGTGGTGCAACTGTTGCTAAAACATCTGCTTGTTCTTTAATTGCTGCAATAACCTTTGGATGCTGATGACCAATATTTGTAAAAACTAACTGACAAGAAAAATCTAAGTACTTCTTTCCCGTAAAATCCCAGAAGTAAGAACCGGCGCCGCCGGCAACTGTCATCGGCGAGATTTGCCCCTGTGCTGACCATGAGTGAAATACATTTGCTCGGTCGTCGGCAAAAACCTTTGCTGCTTTGTCTGGGTTATTTTCTGGGGTACTCACATTGCTCCCTAATTGCTCGCTTATTTCCTAACCCAATCTAATCACTTATGCGGGCTTTTTGGTAGGAAGGGGTAATTTCATAGCCGCAATACCTTCAGGTATGGTTGCCATATGGAAACTATTTCACATTGGATTAACGGCGCACTATCAACTGAGAAATCAGATCGCACTGGTGATGTATATAACCCAGCTACTGGCCAGATCTGTGCGAAGGTAAATTTTGCAACACCACAGACGGTAGATCATGCCGTAGATGTAGCAACTAAAGCATTTGAGACGTGGCGCCACGCTTCATTAACTAAGCGCACCCAGGTTCTATTTGCATTTCGTGAATTAGTAAATCAAAACAAGGAAAAGTTAGCTGCGCTAATCACAAAAGAGCATGGAAAAGTTTTGAGTGATGCTTATGGCGAAGTTACTCGAGGACTTGAGGTTGTTGAGTTTGCTTGTGGAATTCCACATCTATTAAAGGGTGGCTTCTCTGAAGAGGTTTCAACTGGTGTTGATGTTTATTCAATTCGCCAGCCATTAGGACCTGTTGCAGTAATTTCACCATTTAACTTCCCAGCGATGGTACCTATGTGGTTTTTCCCAATCGCAATCGCTTGCGGAAATACAGTCATTGTTAAGCCATCTGAAAAAGATCCAAGTGCCATCATGTTGGTTGCGCAATTACTTAAAGAGGCTGGATTACCAGAGGGTGTATTTAACGTTGTTCATGGAGACAAGGTTGCAGTTGATGCGTTGTTAACCCATCCAGGGATTAAATCTGTTTCCTTTGTTGGTTCAACTCCAATTGCAAAATATGTTTATGAGAATGGCACAAAAGCTGGAAAGCGAGTGCAGGCATTAGGCGGGGCTAAGAATCACATGATCGTTCTGCCAGATGCAGATCTTGATTTAGCAGCAGATGCAGCAATTAACGCAGGCTTTGGATCTGCCGGTGAAAGATGTATGGCGATCTCAGCAATTGTGGCAGTTGAACCAATTGCCGATAAGTTAATTGAGAAAATTACTGAAAGAGCCACAAAGATTAAAACCGGTGATGGCACAAAGGGTGCTGATATGGGACCACTTGTCACCAAGGTGCACCGTGACAAGGTTGCCTCATATATTGAAGCTGGTGAAAAAGAGGGTGCCAAGATTGTTTTTGATGGCAGAAAAGTTGCCGTAGATGGTGATGGCTTCTGGCTTGGACCTACCTTGTTTGATCAAGTTAAGACCAGCATGAGCATCTACCAAGAAGAGATCTTTGGACCAGTTCTAAGCGTTATTCGCGTTAAGAGCTATGACGAGGCGTTAAAGATGGTTAATGATCACCAATATGGAAATGGAACTGCGATCTTTACCAATGATGGTGGAGCAGCTCGAAGATTCCAAAACGAGGTAGAGGTTGGAATGGTTGGCATCAACGTTCCTATTCCAGTGCCAATGGCTTACTTCTCATTTGGTGGTTGGAAGAACTCATTATTTGGTGACTCACATGCGCACGGAACTGAAGGCGTTCACTTCTTTACCCGTGGCAAGGTTGTTACAAGTAGGTGGTTAGATCCAAGCCATGGTGGAATTAATTTAGGTTTCCCACAAAATACCTAAATTAGCCGCGAATAGTTTTTGCTAATTCCTTAAAGTCATTAACCATAAAATCAATCTCTGCTTGACCATGCGCTAAAGAAATTAGCCATTGCTCATCTAATCCTGGTGGAGTCATAATTCCATGGTTTAACGACCATAGGAATGAAAGCTCTGCAACTTGGAAATCTGTTGCTTTGTAATCTCGGTAATTTCGAACTGGTCTATCAGACCAGGTAACACAGCCCTTAACACCAAATCCAACAGTGTGAGCTGGTAATTCGTACTGATCGATAATCTCTTTGATTCGAGTTAGCGCTTGAATATTTAATGATTCAGCTTTTTCAAGTGCTTCGGCTGTGCAAATCTTGTCTACAGCTTTAACTGCAGCCATCGCTAAAATATGTCCATTAAATGTACCAAGGTGTGGCATACGTCCATCGGTAACTGGCTTCATAAACTCTGTTTTGCCACCAAAGGCTGCAAGTGGAATTCCACCACCAATAGATTTTGCAAGACAAATTAAATCTGGAATTACGCCAAGACGTTGGGCAGCTCCTTGTGGTCCAGCTGTTAATCCAGTTTTTACCTCATCGAAAATTAAAACAATTTTGTATTGATCACATAGAGCACGAACTGCCTCTAGGTATCCCTCATCTGGCAAAACAATTCCTATATTTTCTAAAACTGGTTCAACAATAAAACAAGCAATAGTTGCAGAGTGTTTTTGGAAGACATTTTCAAGTGCTTCAATGTTGTTATAAGGAACCACATATGACTCACCTGGCACTGAAGCATTTCCGATCACAGAGTTTGGAGAATCAGCTGGTCCTGCTTTATCTAGTGAAGGTTTGGTTGAAACCATAAGTGCATCACCACTTCCGTGGTAACCACCTTCCACCTTTACTACTCCCTCTTTACCGGTGTATGCACGTGCAGTTCTTACTGCATACATGGTGGACTCAGTTCCTGAGTTGGTAAATCTGATTTGATCAATACCGAAGCGTCGACAGAGCAACTCCGCTGCCAGCCTTGAATCTGGAGATGGGGCGGTATACAAAGTTCCAACATCTAATGCCGACTTAAGCTCTTTAATAACCTCTTGATTTAAATGGCCAGCAAGCATCGAACCAAAGCCCATTGAGAGATCTAGCATCTTGCGACCATCGACATCAGTCATCCAAGCGCCCTTGGCAGACTTGATTGAGATTGGATATGGATCAAAAGATTGGAAAGATGAGTGAGCACCAAGTGGAATTGTTTTAAGAGCTGTTAAGTACTCTGCACTCGAGCTACGAAGATTAGATTTATAACGATCTAGTTGTTCCTGAAATAATTTTTCAAGACGAGCAGGATCAAGTGGATTTGAATGTGTTGGTACTGAACGAAAGGTTTGGTTGTGGTGCGTTTGTGTTTTCATGCGATTTTGTACTGTCAAAGGGTCCAAATAGACCTAAGTTTGGCGTGCACACTCCTAGTCAAGCGTTTGTAATACTTGGTTAGTTTAGCAGAGTTAAATTATTAAGCAACTAATTGAAATTTACGCATAAATTTAAGTTTTTTAGTAGATAAGTAACATTAATTTAACAAAGTTACTTTTAAGAACTATGGGGTAAATGCTTAAAAACAGGTAATCTTCCCCTTGTGATAAAAAGTAGAATTGACTTAACTCCTCAGCAAATTGAACATTTAAAAACTTTAGTTACTGGTCAAGTTTCAACAAATGAAACAATTTTAGATCAACATGGTAGAGATGAATCTGCAATTCCACCTGTTAGACCATCGGCAGTTGTTATGCCACAAAGTACTGAAGAGGTTTCAAAGGTTTTGGCATACTGCAATAAAGAAGGAATACCGGTAGTTGCATTTGGTGCTGGCTCATCCCTTGAAGGCCATGTATTGCCACTTTTTGGCGGCATATCTTTAGATTTAACACTGATGAATAAAGTAATTGAAATACGATCTGATGACCTACTTGTTCGTGTCCAACCCGGAGTGCATAGAGTTGAGTTAAATGAAAAGTTAGCCCGGTCAGGATTATTTTTCTCAGTAGATCCAGGAGCTGACGCAACATTAGGTGGTATGGCTGCAACAGGAGCTGCTGGAACTACCACGGTTAGATACGGTTCAATGCGCGACAATGTTTTAGCACTAACTGCTGTGATGGCTGATGGAACTGTTATTCGAACTGGAAGAGAGACGAGAAAGCTTTCTGCAGGATATGACCTAACTAGATTATTGGTTGGTTCAGAGGGCACACTCGCTGTTATCACAGAACTTACTCTTCGGATTTTTGGAATTCCAGAAAAAATGGCTGCAGCCATAGTTCGATTCGAAAATCTCTCAGATGGAGTAACTGCAGCAACTGCGATTGTTAGATCTGGTATTTCAATTGCTAGATGTGAATTCTTGGATGCAAAGTGCATTAAGAATGTTAATGCCCATGATGGTCTGACTCTGACTGAGGTTCCAACATTATTTTTTGAGTTCCATGGCTCCCCTCAAGGTGTTGCAGAGGATGCAGAGTCTGTGAAGGCAATTGTTGAAGAGTTTGGTGGCTCTGAGTTTGAGTGGACAACAGATGAGGGTGCAAGAAGAAAATTATGGCAAGCACGTCACAATGCTTACTGGGCTGGAATTGCTGCTAATCCTGGAATGCGTGCTGTTAGCACAGATGCAGCAGTACCACTTTCAAAACTTGCTGAAGCTGTGACTGTGGCAGATGAGATTTTAAGTAAGCATCCTTATCCATTTTCAATATTAGGACATGTTGCCGATGCAAACTTTCACTGCTTTATAGTTACCGATCCAGCAAAACCTGAGCAATTAGAGAATGTTCGCCACCTTACCCATGATATAACTATGAAAATTATTGAAATGGGTGGAACCTGCACAGGTGAACATGGAATAGGCTCAGGAAAAATTCAGGCTTTAGAGGCTGAAACTGGAGCGCCAGCGGTTAGTATTATGCGTTCGATTAAAAATTCACTTGATCCAAATAATATTTTAAATCCTGGGAAGGTATTTAACTAATGAGTTTAACAGTCTGGGAAATTACGATCGCAGCTCTTCTGGCAGTATTACTCTTTGACTTAGCACTTGCCATAGTTCGTCGGAATAAAGAGACCTCCATGAAAGAGGCCGCAGCTTGGACGATTTTTTATGTTAGTGCAGCGATCATATTTGGCTACTCATTAGGTGAATGGAATACCACTCAAGCCCGCGGAGAGTTTTTTGCCGGCTGGATTACCGAGTATTCATTATCTGTAGATAATTTATTTATCTTTATTTTAATCTTGGCAAGATTTAAGGTGGATAAAACCAAGCAACAATTAGTACTTTTGGTTGGAATTATTTTGGCGCTCATTCTTCGAGGCATATTTATTGCGCTCGGTAGTGCTGCCATTTCAAGATATACCTGGGTTTTTTACATCTTCGGTGCATTCCTTCTTTATACCGCCTACAAACTTATTACTGAGTCAGGTGAGAAAGAATGGAAAGAGGGAAAGATTATTGCCTGGTTTAGAAAAAAAGGTGCATCTCCTTTAACAATCGTATTAGTTGCAATTGCATTTACGGACTTGGTATTTGCACTAGATTCAATTCCAGCAATATTTGGATTAACAAAAGACCCATACATAGTTTTCACTGCTAATGCATTCGCGCTGATGGGTTTGCGCCAGCTTTACTTCCTGCTTGGTGGGTTAATGACAAAGTTGATTTATTTGAGCAAGGGCCTTGCAATAATTCTAGGTTTCATTGGAGTTAAGTTAATTATCGAGGCAGTTCACGGTAATGATATTCATAAAGTATTTGGGGTTGAAATTCCAGAA
>CALPKA020000037.1 GCA_943324025.2 Bifidobacterium breve
AGAGCTAGCCGTAAACCAAAGTTTAAGGTTCGCGGTTATACAAGATGCCAACGTTGTGGCCGCGTTCATTCGGTCTATCAAAAATTTGGTATTTGCCGTATTTGCTTCCGCGAAATGGCACATGCTGGAGAGCTACCAGGTATCACCAAGGCTTCTTGGTAATACAAAACCCAACTATCAACTACGAAGCAGGTCCGCAAAATTGCGGAAACCATTTCGAGAAAGGCCAGAGGCCAAAGTAATGACAATGACAGATCCGATCGCAGACATGCTTGCACGTTTGCGTAATGCCAACTCGGCTTACCATGACAAGGTTTCGATGCCTTCGTCCTCGGTTAAAGCACGAATTGCAGAGATATTAAAACAAGAGGGATTTATCTCTGGTTTTCATATTGAAAGCAATCCAACTGGGTTTGGCAAAACTCTAGTTTTAGATCTTAAGTTTGGTTCAAACCGCGAGCGATCAATTGCTGGTCTTCGCCGAGTTTCAAAACCAGGACTACGTGTTTATGCAAAATCAACTGCACTACCTAAGGTATTAGGTGGATTAGGTGTAGCAATTATTTCAACCTCCTCTGGTTTGCTGACTGATAAGCAAGCCAATAAGCAAGGTGTAGGCGGAGAAGTTCTCGCCTACGTATGGTGATCTGATGTCACGTATTGGAAAAATGCCAATCACAATTCCATCTGGAGTTGAGGTAAATGTTGCTGGTCAATCTGTTTCAGTAAAGGGTCCAAAGGGAACTTTGACTCATGTACTTGCTGAACCAATTGCAGCTAAGCAAGATGGTTCAACTCTTACAATCTCTCGTCCAAATGAGACACGTGAAGCACGTTCACTTCACGGAATGTCTCGCACCATGATCTCAAACATGATCGAGGGTGTGACAAAGGGATATACCAAGAAAATTAATATCGTTGGTGTTGGTTACAAAGTTGCAGCAAAGGGTAAAGACCTTGAGTTTGCACTTGGTTACAGCCATCCAATTAATTTTATTGCCGATGAAGGAATCACTTTCAAAATTGATTCCCCAACTGAAATTACGGTAGTAGGAATCAACAAGCAATTAGTTGGTGAGACTGCTGCGAAGATTCAAAAACTTCGTAAATCAGATCCTTACAAAGGTAAGGGTCTACATCTGGAAGGCGCTCATATTCGCCGCAAGCAAGGAAAGACAGGTAAGAAATAATGGCTATCGGTTATAAGGTCGTTAAGGGTTCACCAACAAAGGCCCGTGCCCGTCGTCACTTCCGTCTGCGCAAGCGAGTAGTTGGCACGCCAGATCGTCCACGCCTAGTTGTTTCCCGCTCTGCCCGCCATTTATTTGTGCAGGTAGTTGATGATTCAACTTCAAAGACTTTAGCTTCTGCCTCCACAATGGAGAAAGAGTTGCGCGCATTTGCTGGTGATAAAACCGCAAAGGCAAAGCAGGTTGGCGAGTTAATCGCAAAGCGTGCGAAAGAAAAAGGAATTTCTACTGTGGTCTTCGATCGCGGTGGTAATAAGTTCCACGGCCGAGTTGCAGCTGTTGCAACAAGTGCTCGTGCAAATGGATTGGAGTTCTAATGGCCGGTACATCAGCTACTAACACCGGTGCCCGTGAGGATAAGCCAAAGGGCGGACGCGAAAAGCGCGAACGTCGTGATGGTGATTTCCAAAAGGAAAAATCTCCATACACCGAGCGCGTGGTATTTATTAATCGTGTTGCCAAGGTAGTTAAGGGTGGACGTCGTTTCTCCTTTACTGCATTAATTGTGGTTGGCGATGGCAAAGGAATGGTTGGCGTTGGATATGGAAAAGCCAAAGAGGTTCCACAAGCTATTGCTAAAGCAGTTGAAGATGGCAAGAAGAATTTCTTTAAGGTGCCATTACTAAATGGAACTATTCCTCATCCAGTTCAAGGGGAGAAAGCTGCCGGAGTTATTTTGCTTCGCCCAGCATCTCCTGGTACTGGTGTAATCGCTGGTGGTCCAGTTCGTGCAGTTCTTGAGTGCGCTGGAATTACTGACGTGTTATCAAAATCTTTAGGTTCAGGTAATCCAATCAATATGGTGCACGCAACAGCTGCTGCGCTTAAGATGTTGGAAAACCCAACTGCAATTGCAGCTCGTCGTGGTCGCCCACTTGAGGATGTTGCACCTGCTGCGATTACTCGTTTGATTGCAGAGCAAGTAAAGGTTGGTGCCTAATGCCAAGATTAAAAGTTACTCAAATTAGATCTAAGGTTGGAAATCCTCCTGATCAACGAAACACTCTTCGCTCACTTGGTTTGAAGCGAATTGGTGATGTAGTTGTTAAGGAAGATCGTCCAGAGATTCGTGGCATGGTTTACTCCGTGCGTCATTTAATTGCTGTTGAGGAGGTTGAATAACAATGGTGCTAAAGGTTCATCATTTACGTCCAGCTCCTGGAGCTAAAAAAGCTAAGACTCGTAAGGGTCGTGGTGAGGCTTCTAAGGGAAAGACTGCCGGACGTGGCGGTAAAGGAACTCGTGCTCGTAACGTAGTTCGCGCAGGATTTGAGGGCGGTCAGCTGCCACTAGTAATGCGTTTACCTAAACTTCGCGGATTTAAGAATCCTGAAAGAGTTGAATACCAGGCTGTAAATATCTCAACTATTAACTCACTTTACCCAAAGGGTGGAGATGTAACAGTTGAAGATTTAGTGAAAAAGGGTGCGGCTCGCAAGGGTCATCCAGTTAAGGTACTTGGTAATGGCGATATTTCTGTCAAAGTTACTGTAGTAGCTCATGCATTCTCAACATCAGCAACTGCAAAGATTTCAGCTGCTGGCGGATCCGCAAAGACACTTTAAGAATTTTGAATAGAACGAAAGGGGAAGATCTTGTTGTTATCAGCATTTGGTAAGGCGTTTAAGACGCCAGATTTGCGTAAGAAGATTTTCTTCACCCTTTCGATCATGGCGCTTTTCCGATTGGGTTCAGTAATTCCAACCCCTGGTGTTTCATATGTGAATGTGCAGGAGTGTTTAGCGACTGCAAATACCGGTGGATTATTTGGATTGATCAACCTATTTAGCGGTGGCGCATTACTTCAATTAAGTGTGTTCGCACTTGGAATCATGCCTTACATCACCAGCTCAATTATTGTTCAGTTGTTAACGGTAGTAATTCCTCGTTTTGAAACTTTGAAAAAAGAGGGTCAATCCGGAACTGCCAAGTTAACTCAATACACTCGCTACCTAACAATTGGCTTGGCGATCTTGCAATCAACTGGCTTAATTGCAGTGGCAAGAATTACCGGCAGAATCTTCCCAAATTGCTCACTTCCAATTATTCCTGACACCTCATGGCAGCGAATCATCACCATGATTGCAGTTATGACTGCGGGAACCTCAGTAATTATGTGGTTGGGTGAGTTAATCACTGACCGTGGAGTTGGAAATGGAATGTCCATTTTGATTTTCACATCAATTGCAGCAGGTTTTCCTGGACAACTTTGGTCAATCAAATTACAAAAGGGTTGGTTTGCATTCCTATTTATCTTGGCAGTTGGCGTTCTAATTGTTGCAGCTGTTGTTTTCGTGGAGCAGGCACAACGAAGAATTCCAGTTCAATATGCAAAGCGTCAGGTTGGTCGTCAGCAATACGGCGGAACCAGCACCTATATTCCAATTAAGGTGAACCAATCTGGAGTTATTCCAGTAATTTTCGCATCCTCATTGCTTTATATTCCATCTTTGGTTGTTAACTTCAGTGGCAGCCAAGCTGCTTGGGCAACATGGATATCTAAGAACTTAGTAAGCGGAGATAACTTCTTCTATATTGGTGTTTATGCACTGCTAATTGTTTTCTTTACCTACTTCTATGTCGCAATCACATTTAATCCAGATGAGGTTTCTGACAATATGAAGCAGTATGGTGGTTTTATTCCAGGAATTAGAGCTGGTAAGCCAACCTCTGAGTACTTGCAGTATGTGTTATCTAGAATTACTGCACCAGGTGCGCTTTATCTTTCAATTGTTGCGATCATTCCATTTATCGCATTAATTCTTTTCCAGGCTTCACAAAACTTCCCATTCGGAGGAACTGCTATTTTGATCGTTGTTGGTGTTGGTCTAGATACTGCCAAGCAGATTGAATCTCAACTACAACAACGTTCCTATGAGGGGTTCTTGCGCTAATGCGATTAATCCTGGTTGGACCACCAGGTGCTGGTAAAGGAACACAAGCAGTTCACCTAGCTGCTCATTACAAAATTCCACACATTTCAACTGGCGATATTTTTCGTGCAAATTTAAAAAATGGCACCGAGTTAGGCAAACAAGCCCAAAGCTTTATGGATAAGGGCGAGTTAGTTCCAGACTCAGTAACCAATGAAATGGTTAAAGATCGCCTTGGAAATGCCGATGTTGCCAATGGCTTCCTACTTGATGGCTTTCCACGTAATACCAATCAAGCTCAGGTTTTAGATTCAATCCTTTCAGAAAAGAAGATGCCACTAGATGCAGTGCTGGAATTAAAGATTGATAATGCAGAGATTATTAAACGGCTAGCAGGTCGTCGCACCTGTCGTGGATGTGGTGCTTCATCACATGTTGTATTTGAAAAACCAAAAGTTGATGGTGTTTGCGATAAGTGCCAAGGTCAGTTGTATCAAAGAGAAGATGACAAAGAAGAGGTTATCGCTCGCCGGCTTGAGATTTATACCCAACAGACTGCGCCAATTGTTGAGTTTTATAAATCAGCTGGTTTATTAAAAAATATCTCAGCGCTAGGTGATGTTGCTGAGATTACCAAAACAGCTATCTCAATTTTAGGTTAGTAAAATGGCAATTGAGGTAAAGAATTTAGAGCAATTAAAATCCATGCGAAAAGCTGGCTTGGTTGTGGCCGATACCTTGGAGCTACTTAAGAGATCTGCTCAAATTGGCATGACAACTTTAGAGTTAGATGAAATTGCGGCAACAAATTTAGTAAAGCATGGGGCAACCTCATCCTTTCTTGGCTACCACGGGTTTCCTGCGGTGATCTGCGCATCAGTAAATGAAGAGGTTGTTCACGGCATCCCAAATAAAAGAAAACTTGTTTCCGGAGATCTTTTGTCTATTGATTTTGGCGCCATCATTGAAGGCTGGCATGGTGATGCTGCAATCTCATTTGGGTTAGGAGAGATTGATCCAGCTGATCAAAAGTTAATGGATGTTTGTCAGGAATCGATGTGGCGGGGAATTGCTGCAGGTAAGAAGGGTGCAAAGTTAACTGATATCTCAGCTGCAATTGAGGGTTACATAAACTCCCAAGGTAAGTATGGAATTTTGCGTGAGTATGGTGGTCATGGCATTGGTAGTGCAATGCATCAAGAGCCACATATTTTAAATTTTGGACCAGCTGGAAATGGTCCTGAATTAATTGAGGGTATGGCACTTGCCATTGAACCAATGATCACTAGGGGCCATGAACGCACTAAAGTTTTAAGTGATGATTGGACTGTGGTCTCACATGATTCATCAAAGGGTGCTCACTTTGAACACAGCTACACAATTGCACCTGATGGCAAAGTTTTCGTATTAACGGCAAAAGATGGTGGCCAAGAGCAGTTGGCTCGATTGGGCGTTGAGATCTCAGATTTGATCTGATTTGCACCCGATTTTCCCGCATGGATTTGGGCGATCTTGAGCGGATTTTTCTTTTTTACCCACCCCGCCTAAACTAACCCTCCTGCCTCGAAAGAGGTAAACCTAATTTAGAACAGAAAAGTAGGTATCGCTTGGCCAAGAAAGACGGTGCAATTGAAATCGAAGGCACTGTTGCTGAAGCATTACCTAACGCAATGTTCCGAGTTGAGTTAACAAATGGACACAAAGTTTTAGCACACATCAGCGGAAAGATGCGACAGAACTACATTCGCATTTTGCCGGAGGATAAAGTGATTGTTGAACTTAGTCCATATGACCTCACCAGAGGTCGAATTATTTATCGTTACAAATAAATAATTTTTTAATCTTAAGTTGTTGGAAAGGTAATCGTGAAGGTTAAACCAAGCGTGAAGAAGATTTGCGACAAGTGCAAAGTCATTCGTCGTAATGGTCGCGTAATGGTGATCTGCGAAAACCTACG
>CALPKA020000038.1 GCA_943324025.2 Bifidobacterium breve
AAAGTACTTCGCTTTTGCTGAAGGCTGGTTTAAAGCATGGGCAAGCCGGCCAGCTCCATTTCAACGATTAGATTGCACCGCTCCTGGTGTTGCAATGATTGAGGTTGCGCAAGAGATTAAGAGCAAGGAGATCTTTGATTCATTAGTACTTCTTGCAGGTTACTTAAGCTCTCGAAGTAAGGACCGAGAGATTTTTGATACTTGGGAATCTCTTTGTTTAATTCCACCATATGGTGGTGAGGAGCTGCCTAAGTTTGAAGCTGAATTACTTGCCAATCCACCAGGGGGAACATGTGTTGATTGTTTGCATTTTGATCCGCCATTTTTTACCGGTCTTGGCAAAGCATTAAATAATCCTGCCTATACCGATATTGGTGTGCAGCAAGCAATTGCATATATCGATGCTTTGCAATTAGAGAGTGGAATCTTTGATCACTTCTTCTTAAATGGAGTGCCAGGAACTTGGGGCCAAGGTTGGGGAAGAGGCCAAGGTTGGGCACTTCTTGGCATGCTTGATGTGCTGCACCAAATTCCTAAAACTCATTCAGGTTATAACAAGATTAAAGAGGCTGCCGAAAAACTTATCTACGCAATGATCAAACTACAACGAGAGGATGGTCGTTGGTGGTGTGTGGTTGATAGTGAGCGCTCTGGTGAAGAGGGATCAACTGCCGGATTTATGGCAGCAGGATTTGCTAGAGCGATAAAGCTTGGCATTGTTGATCAAAATATTGTTAAGCCTGCGATGATTAAAGCTTTAAATGGAGTTATTGCAGATGCTGATAAAGATGGTGAGCTTCAAAATGTGACTGCTGCTGTTATGGCATCAACTAGAAAATCACATTATGAATTTACACCCCGCGGCTTCTCAGTTCCTTGGGGACAAGGCCCACTAGCCCTTGCTATCTATGACACATATGAGTTGGTATAGGCAAACGTGAAAACAAAAATAGCCCGTAATCTTCCAACCCAAATTGTGCATGATATTGGTACCAAAATTGTCCATGGAGAGATAACTCCTGGAACAATTCTTACCTCAGATATATTGGAGGAGAAATTTAAAGTTAGCCGCACTGTGGTGCGGGAGGCTTTAAAGGTTTTGCAAGATAAGGGCTTAACTAAAGCTAGAACAAAGACTGGCACGATTGTGCTTGAGCGCTCGCAGTGGAATCTTCTTGATCCAGATGTGATCTCATGGCTGCAGGTCTCAGGCTTAAGTCCTGAATTAGTTAGAGATCTTGAAGAGGTAAGAGCTAGTTATGAACCATGGGTTGCAAGAATTGCAGCTAAGAGGCGTGGTACCAAAGATGTTGCAGATCTAACCAATGCCTTAAAGAAAATGGCTGATGCTTTTTATGATCAAGGCCCAACATCACCAATCATTGGTGAGGCAGATATTGCCTTCCATGAGGCACTACTTGCTGCAACTCAAAATGAGTTGATGAAGCGAATTGGAAAGTTGTTTATTCCACTGCTAAAAATTCGAGATGACATGGTCAGACATGTTGTTGAGGATGCAGATTTCATTGTTCAACATCAAGCCGTTTTAGATGCTGTGATCGATGAAGATCCAGATGGTGCTGAGATTGCAATGAAGGCATTGCTTGAAACAGCAGCGCAAGCATCCCAGTCAGCAAGAAAGCATAAATCACGATGAAGCTGCCTGAGTTTCCAACTGAGTTTAAATTTTCACTTAACAATAAGGTTGCCACAATTACCTTAAATAGACCTGAAAAATTAAACACCATGACCCCTGATATGGGTAAAGCATTACTTGAATTGGTGCCATATATAAATGGCAATGATGATATTCGAGTTGTGATTTTAACTGGTAGTGGCAGCAAAGCTTTTTCAGCTGGAAGTGATGTGAAGGTTTTAGATCAATATGGATCTAACTGGCAGCTTCGAAATCGTGTTGATTATGCAAGAGGAATCTGGGCAATTAGAAAGCCGGTAATTGCAAAGATTCGTGGCTATTGCATCGGCGGCGGTCTTGAGATGGCACTGATGAGTGATATCCGTTATGCAGCAGATAATGCCCAATTTGGTGCTGGTGAAATCAAATTAGGTTGGCATGGGGGAGCAGGAAATACCCAGTTACTACCACGAGTGCTCTCAACTGGAAAAGCTTTAGAGATGTTATTAACTGGAGATTTAATCTCGGCTCAAAAGGCTGAGCAATATGGATTAGTTGATCAACTACTAACGGAGGCAGAGCTTGATGCAGCGGTTGAAAACTTGGCCGCTCGTATTGCCGATAATGCACCAATTGCTGCTGAGTTAGCTAAGCATTTGGTTCGAGTTTCCCAATCAACTGCGATAGATATTGGTTTGCAATATGAAAATGACACCTTTGCCTACTGCTTCACCACTGAAGACAGCAATGAAGGAAGGCAAGCGTTTGTTGAAAAACGCAAACCTAACTTCAAAGGCAAATAACAAATAAAAGGAGAATAGTATGGAGCTAAGTCCAGGGTTACACCGTATTGAGTGCCCAATTGGGCCAAGATATGTTGCAGTTTATGCAATTGTCGGTAGCAAGTACACCTTATTAGTAGACACCGGATTTGATGATTCGATTAGAACTACAGTTGTTAATTACTTCAAAGAGAAGAAGTTATCTCTTGATGCAGTTCGGTATGTGATAAATACCCACTCAGATTATGACCACACAGGTGGCAATAAGGCAGTGCGAGAGTTAATGCCAAATGCCTTGATCTGTGCTGGTGAGCGAGATCGGCCAATGATTGAAAACTTAAATAGCATGTTTGGTGACCGCTATAACGAGTTTGAAAAAGAACATGGCTTTGCTGAATCACAAGATGCTAAAGATTTCATGATGACTGTTGCATTTGAAACCAATGTTGATATTGGTTTTGCAGGTAATGAGCGAATTGATTTAGGTGGCAGATATGTTGAAATTTTGCATACGCCAGGACACTCCTGGGGACATGTTTCCATCTTGGATGAAAAAAGCCGGGCAATCATTATTGGAGATGCAGTATTAGGTAACTCAGTATTGCTAGCAGATGGCCAACCAGCATTTCCACCAACCTATAGATTTGTTGAGGCATACCGTTCAACAATTAGATTGTTAAAGGGATATCAGGCAAGTGAAATTCTTACCTCCCACTATCCAAGATATGTTGGACAGGCAGGAACTGATTTTCTTGATCTATCTTTGAATTACACAGATCTAATTGAGCAAATCTGCTTAGACACTTTAAAGAGTGCTGGGAAAGCATTAACGATGATGGAGTTAATTGAGATTGCTCATGATCGAATGGGTGTTTGGGCAGATCCAGCCTATAAATACTTGGCTTATCCAGTCTTAGGACACCTTGAGGTGCTTGAGTCTTATCAAAAGATTAAGCGGAGCAAAAATTCTGCTGGTTTGGCGCAATTTCAACTCGCTTAATATTGCACTGCATCAATAAAATGATGCAGTGAGCAAACGCGAGGTTGATCAATACATTGCCCAGCAGAGTGAGCCCAATAAGAGCAATCTGAGGGCGATGAGGGCAATTATTTTAGAGATTGAGCCCGCACTAAAGCAGGGGATCTCCTATGGGATCCCCGCCTTTAAATTAGATAAAGATGTTGTCTGCGGATTAGCTGCTCGAAAAACTGGTTGTTCCTTCTATCCTTTTAGTGGATCAGTATTAGAAGCTTTACGGAAAGATTTAGTTACATACAAGCAAACTAAGAGTGCTCTGCACTTTGATACGCCACTTCCAAAGACTTTAGTGCGTAAATTAATGACGCAACGGATGGTTCAGATAATGGTCAAAAAGAAACGTAAGTGAAGTTGTAGGATTAGCATATGAAACGATCTAAATCCTCAAACAACCAAGTCTGCGATATTAGCCAGGCTGATTTAGATCGATATGAAAAACTAGATCAAGAGTGGCGAGAGTATGGGATTGCATCCCCTGCACGTCGTGCCCTAGTTGATGCCAAACTTTATAAAGTCTCTGATTTACGCAAGATTTCACAACAGGAGTTAGAGGAGCTGCACGGGATGGGCAAAAGTGCTGTGGCCCGGCTTAAGGTGTTAATGAATGCCAAAAAAATTAAGTTTCGCCCGTGAAGAAATTTCTTAATTGGTTTATTAGATTATTCACTAACCGTAGAACTTGGGTTAGGCAGATAGTTGTTGCCTCTTTAGCATCAACTACAGCATGGCTAATCGGGGATTCACTTGTTTATAAAGGCGGCTTGGTGGCTGCAATTGTTTGCGCACTTAGCATCCGAATCTCACTTTATAAATCAGTAAGAGAAGGTTTAGGCCAAATTGTAGGAACAGCAATTGGCGCAGGGGTGGCACTTCTTACCGTGCATTATTTTTCCTTTGGCCCAGTTGCAATCGGTACAACAGTTCTACTCTGCTCAGTTGTTGCCAGAGGGTTGCGACTTGGTGAGGTTGCATCGGTAAATGTGCCGGTCACAGCTTTGATTGTTATTGGTCCTGGAATCTCTGGTTCAACTGCTGAACATAGGCTTCTTTCAACTTTAATTGGGGCAGCAGTGGCAATTGTTTTCTCCTACTTCTCCCATGCCAATACCCCAGCAGGTCGAACTGTTAATCAAATTGCCCGGCTTGGAAAAAGAAGTGCGGAGTTAATTTCTTTAATGTCCCAAGGAGTTGCCGCCGGCTTCACACAAAAACAAGCTGGTAGTTGGTTGGCTAAGGCAAGGTTATTAGTTGAAGAGATTCCAAATTTAAGATCTCAGGCAATTGAGGCCAGAAGATATGCAAAATGGTCACCACTTGCTGAGGTAGATGAGGCTGAATCTTTATATATTCAAGGAGTTGCAATTGAACATATGGTGGTGCAGGTACGAAGCATGGCTAGAACTTTATTTGATTCAACCTTAGATAGTAATCGCAAAGAGATAATTGATAAGCAAATTGCAGCTGCGCTCTCTGCAACTGCCGATGCCATCTTTGAAAAACTACAACTTCTTCAATCAGAAAGCTTTGATAAACAAATTGATAATATTGCTAAAAATTTAAGGCTTGCAGCAGATAAATTCACTGAAGAAATTATTGCAAATGCTGATAACCTACCAAGGACTCAATTTGTTAGGTGTATTTCTCTAGTCTCTCATATGAAAATCATCGCTAACTCATTGGATGAGAGCTCACCAGCTCTTCACTCAGTTTCAACACCAGGTGAGCCAACAAGTGTTAAGGTAATCGGAATGTCACCAATTACCAGGATTGGAAAGCTAGGCCAGGTAGTGCAAGGTGCGATTCGCACCTTCCTTCGCAGATAGGGGAAGTAAATGAGTGAGCAAGAGTTAATTAAGTTTGCAGCAGATTATGAGGCAGCAACAAATGTGTTCTTAGCAGCAGTTAGTAAAATCCAAAGCTCTGATTTGGATAAGCCAAAGCAGGATGGCTGGAATGCCCGCCAAGTAATTCATCACCTTGCCGATAGTGAGTCACAATCTTGCGCAAGATTAAAGCGATTAGTTGCAGAGCCAGGAACAACCATTCAAGGTTATGACGAGAATAAGTGGGCGCAAAGTGCCACCCTTGGTTATCTAGAGCTTCCTGTTGAGAACTCACTTGAATTGTTTAAATCATCAAGAGCTGCATCTTTAGAAATTATCAAGAGGTTAAAGCCTGAGCAATTATCAAACTCTGGCACCCATACAGAATCTGGGGCGTATGATCTTCGTAAGTGGTTTAGTAGCTACATAAACCATCCAAAAGATCACGCAAATCAGCTTTTAGCCGATTAACTCCGCGTTGGAGTATTTGCGTTGGGGGTGGGTGCAAATCTCATCATTCATCGCTTCAGCACACTTTGTGCACAACAGATTTAATGAGTTGCAGGGAACCTTTGGGCAATCATAAAAACGATTGGCAGGGGTTGAGCATTTCTCACAAAGTGCAATTGATTTAGTTTTATCGCTAAATTCAATCGACATTCGATTATCAAAGGTATAAAGAGCACCCTCCCATAATCCATCATCGCCATACTCTTTACCGTATGTAAAAATGCCA
>CALPKA020000039.1 GCA_943324025.2 Bifidobacterium breve
AGAATGCTTGCAGGCCGTCGATACAGTGAAGGCCTTCATCAGGCATTAGAGGCAAAAGAGCGAATTGAAATTCAAGATGAAAATCAGACTTTAGCCACAATTACCCTACAAAATTACTTCCGTTTGTATAAAAAACTAAGCGGCATGACTGGTACGGCAATGACTGAAGCATCAGAGTTTATGCAGATCTACAAGCTTGGTGTAACGCCAATTCCTACGAATAAGAGTATGCAGAGAATTGATCAATCAGATTTAATTTATAAATCTGAAGAGGGTAAGTTCATTGCAGTTGCCAATGACATTGTCGAGCGACACAAAAAAGGCCAACCGGTCCTAGTTGGAACAGTCAGCGTTGAAAAATCAGAGGAGTTATCTTCAATACTTAAAAAACGCGGCATTGCTCATGAAGTATTAAATGCAAAACAACATGAACGCGAAGCTGCCATTATTGCTAGAGCAGGAACTATTGGCGCGGTAACTGTGGCAACCAACATGGCAGGTCGAGGTACTGACATCATGCTTGGTGGCAATCCTGAATTTATGGCCGACTTTGAATTACAAAAAAGAGGATTAAATCCCGCTGAGACTCCAGAGGATTATGAGAAGGCTTGGCCAGATGAAATAGCAAAACAAAAAATGGCTGTTGCTAAAGAACATGAAACCGTTGTTTCATTGGGCGGTCTTTATGTTTTAGGAACAGAGCGCCATGAATCTCGCCGTATTGATAACCAGTTACGTGGTAGATCTGGACGTCAAGGAGATCCTGGTGAATCAAGATTTTATCTATCGCTTCAAGATGACTTAATGCGTCGATTTAACTCTGGCATGGTCGAAAGATTCTTGGGAGCTGCTGGAATGCCAGAAGATACGCCATTGGAATCCAAGATTGTTAGCAATGCCATTAAATCTGCACAGACCCAGGTTGAATCTTTAAACTTTGAAATGCGAAAAAATGTATTGAAATATGACGATGTAATGAACAAGCAACGTGAGGTCGTTTATTCAGAGCGACGTGAAGTATTAGAGGGTGCCGACATAAAGGAGTTGGTTGAGGTTTCACTTGAGCAAACCATTACTGCTTATGTTAATTCGGCTACCTCACATGGTGTTGCAGAAGATTGGGACCTAAAAACCTTATGGAAAGCGCTTAAAACTCTTTATCCAATCTCATTCACAGATGAACAAATGTTGGCTGAAATAGGTGGAGCTGTTGCATTAGATAGCGAATACCTGCTGGAGAAAGTATTAGCGGATTCAAGACAGGCTTATCAAACTCGAGAGTCTCAATTAACTCCAACAGTAATGCGTGAGCTTGAGCGAAAGATTTTGCTTTCAGTCTTAGATCGTAAATGGCGAGAGCACCTATATGAAATGGATTATTTGCAAGAAGGAATTGGATTACGAGCCATGGCTCAGCGCGATCCACTAGTTGAATATCAACGCGAAGGATTTGATCTCTTCACTGCAATGATGGATGCAATGAAGGAAGAGCTGGTTAGTTTTGTGTTTAATGTGGAGGTCCAGGTTGAAGGAGATCAAGTTGGAGCCAAAGGATTAACTCCCGCACCTGCTCCTGTTGCAGCACTTCAATACTCTGCAGCCGAAATTGAACCTACTCCAGCTGGTGGAACCTCAAAAAATGCGCCATGTCCTTGTGGTTCAGGCAAAAAATATAAAAGATGTCACGGAGCTTCTTAAAGCAAATTTAAGTCAGTACAGATCCATCGCTTATCAACACCTTCAACTCTTAATGAAAGCGATCGGACTCGATCTAAAACTCGTAGTGTGACGGTAATTTCTAAAACACCTTCAATTGGTTGGGCAATATATATTTTCCTGATTTGGCAGCTTTTTGTAGCAGGGGTTGCTAGTTCAGTGATTCGTCGTAAAACTGAGCGATGACAATTTCGACTCATTTGCAATACCGATCTTCGTCCAGACCAGACTTCAATAATTTTGATTACAAAAGCTTGACTGAATTGATGCAGATCTGGCAACTCAGATAAGGCTGAGGGGATGGGTGTGAATTTTGGATGAAAGAGTTCATTCCCAAACTCTTGATCCAGTGTTGGAACTAAATAAAGCTTCTTTGATCCTGAATTATTATGTTCAATTAATCTCTGTGCAAGTGTCATAGATCAAACCCTTTATTACTCAAGACAAAATGAGATCATCCGAAAGGATGATCTCTGATGCTGGTTTTATTGGTAAAAAATGGGAGTGAATATAACTAAATTTGATATCTTCAAAAATTCAAGGCTTGTGTTAGGCCTGGCACTTTTCATAATTGCAATTACTTCAGCAAGCCTAATAACCAAGGAAGCAAACCGATCAGTCTTGGTTTGGGCAAGTACAGGGGAGTTAGCCCCTGGTCAAATTATTGAACAAGCTGATGTAACAACAGCATCTGTTTTGCTTGCTCAATCGGCCAAAAACTATCTCTCAGCAAATGCTCAAATTATTGGCACAACAGTTTTAACAAATATTGCAGGCGGCGATTTAATTCCAGCAGCAGCCTTAGGTGCTGGCATTGACAGCACTAATCAGAGATTACTGCCAATAACTGTTGAAGTTTCTGATCTTCCTATCGCATTAAGTCGAGGGGATGTGGTTGATTTATATGCAGTCAAAAAAGGGAATACGCAGGTTGAATTTAATCCAGCATTATTGGCCACAGGGGTAAGTGTCGATCAAGTGTTAGAAAGAAATAACTCTGGCGTTGTTAGCGTGCTAGTTATTTTGAATAATGACCAGATTTTACCAATTTTAACTTACGTAGCTGAGAGCAGATTAATCCTTGTTAGAACTCGCTGAAGCAAAGTTAAATATTGTTACCGCTATTGCTAATAATGATGAAGAAGAAGCGGTAGCACATCTTTTACACTCTCAAGGCTGCAATATTGTTTTTCGATCCTTAAATCTACAATTACTTGGTGATTTTCTAAATAACTCTGATTCAGAGCTCATTGTTATTTACTCTAAAGAGTTCTTAACTAACTCTCAGATCGAAGAATTGCAGGCAAAATTCTCAAATCCTAAATTTATCGAATTATCAACTGGAGTTAATAAACAGTTCTTACTAGGTCAACTAGCCCAGGTCAGCCGGCCACCATTAATTCACCAGCTCTCTCGAATAAATAATCTAACCGCTGTATTTGGCAGCTTGGCATCGCCTGGAATTTCAACAATAACAAACCATTTGGCTCTTGCTACTTCGGCCAAAATTATCGCTTCTACTCATCACAATCTTAGGCCTTTAACCTCTGCTCAAGTTGATGTGATTAGTGCAGCTCAGTTAGATAAAACTCTTGCAGATATCGGAAGCGACCCAGTAATTATTGATGCGGGTGCTTGTATAAATCTGACAAAGATTCTCTCAGACCGGAGAGCATCAGCATTGTGGCTGAGCCAAAGTTTGATTTGTGCCAAATCAATAATCTATGTAGTAAGGGCAAACGATAATGGAATGACATATCTTTCTGAATTTGTCTCAGACTTTAAAAAGGTTATCAACCCACCAAAAATACTTTATGTATTAAATCAGCAAAGATTTGATAGAAAAGGTGAGGTGATTCAGGGTAAGTTTCTCGAATTAATTGGTTCGCAAAACCATGTTCAAGTTCCGTATGATCGTCGTTCTGAGCACTCACCTAGCGGGGGATTGGCGAGATTTTGGCGCAATACAACCTTTAATAAGCAGATAGCAAAAATTGGTAGCCAGCAGATATAAAAGTGGCTCTACCATTGGGCCATGGCATCTTTATCTGAACTAATCTCAGCGAACTCAAAATTGAGCGCTAGTGAAATTGAGCATCTTTCGGAATTAGTTGCTGAGTGGAGATTGTTGGCAGATCTATCTTTTGCAGATCTTTTGCTTTGGTTGCCAATGCGAAAAGATGAGAAATCTTGGCCAGAAGGTTTCCTTGCTGTGGCCCAGGTAAGACCTACAACTGCTGCGACAGTATTCACTGAAGATCTGATTGGAACCCAAATAAATTGGGGAGATCGACCATTAGTAGATCAAGCATTGTCTTCAGGCGAAATTATTAGAGACGCAAAACCTGAATTAGTAGGCCAAATAATGATCAAAGAAGAAACCATTCCTGTGATTTTCAATGGCAATACCTTGGCGATTATTTCCCGGCACAGAAACTCAGAGTTAATGCGACAGCCTTCTAAACTTGAATTAAATTATCGGGAAATTGCACACAAGATATATAAAATGGTTTCGGAAGGTAATTTTCCAATTAGAAATAGTTTATATAACTCTGAGTCTGCGCCAAGAGTTGGTGATGGATTAATCAGATTAGATGTTAATGGAACTATTTTCTTTGCCTCACCTAATGCTAGGTCAGCATTGAGTAGGGTTGGATTCCAGAAAGAGATAGAGGGCGAGAATTTAGGTACGGTATTTGCAGAGCTTGGTCAAGGAGATAATCAGCCAACTGATGAGTCATGGCAAACACTGCTAAGTGGAAAATTCTTGCGCAGAGCCGAGTATGAAAGTTCGCAAGCGGTAATAGATATTTTAGTTATTCCACTTACTGAAGGCCAGGATCGTATTGGCGCAATTGCTTTAATTCACAATATAACCGAGGTTCGAAATAGAGATCGAGCCTTAATCACCAAAGATGCAACAATCAAAGAGATACACCACCGGGTTAAGAACAATCTTCAAACTGTCTCTGCACTACTGAGATTACAGTCAAGACGGGTGACTGATCCGATAGCAAGTGCAGCACTTGATGAAGCGGTGAGAAGAGTGGGATCAATTGCCCTGGTTCATGAAACTTTGTCTAATCAATCATCTGAATTTGTGGAATTTGATTCAGTATTTGAGCAAATTATAAAGAATTCTCTAGATCTATCTCCAAGGAAAATTGAATTTAACAAGGTTGGAAGTTTTGGCTCATTTGATTCAAAGACTGCGACCGCGCTTTCGTTGATAATCACCGAGTTGATACATAATGCTCTTGAGCATGGTTTAACTCATTCAGGAAATAGTTTGACGGTTGAGATCGCTCGAGATAAGAATAAGTATGTAGTGAGCGTTTGTGATGATGGCCCAGGATTTCCAGAAGGGTTTAGTATTGAAAAATCTGCAAATTTAGGACTTCAAATAGTCAACACACTGACAAAGAATGAGTTGAATGGTAATTTAATTTTAAATCGAATTAATAACTTGACTAAAGCTGAAGTTGTTTTTGGAATTAATTAAAAGGTATTTTGACTTTCAATCTGACGAGCACGGTTTCTAGCTGCTCTTCTCTTCATAGCCCGTCTTTCATCCTCTGATAACCCGCCCCAAACTCCAGCATCTTGTCCGCTCTCTAATGCCCAAGCAAGGCAAGGCTCTTTAACTGAGCATCTTTCACAAATCTTTTTTGCCTCTTCAATTTGGGCTAAGGCAGGGCCTGTATTTCCTACCGGGAAGAAAACCTCTGGATCTTCTTCGCGACAAGCTGCTTCATGTCGCCAATCCATAGGGCAGCAGCTCCTTCGTTAGGTGAGTGTTAATTGTTAAAGTAAATAAAATCAACTGGCTTATTCTCTCTTTAATTGAATTAATAAACAAGGATATTTTGCTGTGAAATTAGAATATTTCTAGATTTGTTTCACTATCTGGATATTTTTGTGCTCTAGGCGGGAATCAAACCTATACACCCGCCTGCGGAAGGCAGTGCTCTATCCCTTGAAGCTACGAGGGCTGATCATGTGGCCAACCGTGAAATTAATCTCGTGATTGGCGATATTGCACCAGCCTTACCAATAAGAGAGAATTAGCAAATGAGTCAAACTGCATATTTTGCTACAGGTTGTTTTTGGGGCGCAGAGCGAAGATTTTGGAAATTAGATGGAGTTATTCAAACCTCAGTTGGATACATGGGTGGAGATAAATCTGATCCAACTTACAAAGAGGTTTGCACTGG
>CALPKA020000040.1 GCA_943324025.2 Bifidobacterium breve
ATGAAGGGTGCGGTAGCAAAGGCTGAATCATTGAAAGATACTGGCGCTGTTTTAGTTCGCCAATTTGAAAACCAAGCAGGTCCAGATATTCACCGCAGAACCACAGGTGAGGAGATTTGGCGAGATACCGATGGCACAGTTGCAGCTGTTGTTGCTGGAATTGGAACTGGTGGAACAATTACCGGTGTCGGCCAATTGTTAAAGTCAAAAAATCCTGCGATTAAGGTATTTGGTGTTGAACCTGCTGCATCACCTTTGTTAAATGGTGGAGAGCCAGGAAAGCATCCATTCCAAGGAATTGGTGCAAACTTTGTTCCACCAGTTTTAGATCGCTCTGTTTATGATGAAATTTTAGATGCACAAGCAGATGATGGTGTTAGGTATGCCCGCCTTGCTGGAACTCAAGAGGGAATCTTGGCCGGTTTATCATCAGGTGCAGCGCTTTGGGCTGCCCACCAGGTTGCACAGCGTTCTGAGTTTGATGGCAAAACCATTGTGGTAATAATTCCATCATTTGGTGAGCGTTATCTATCAACAATTTTGTTCCAAGATTTGATGAACTAAATTGTTAAGACGAATAAACGAGGATATCAAGGCGGTACTGCGGCAAGATCCTGCTGCACGTAACTCACTTGAGGTAATACTTACCTACCCAGGGCTGCATGCTGTTTGGGGATACCGGATTGCGCACTTTCTCTGGCAGGTAAAGCTAAAACTTGCAGCACGAATTTATTCAAATTGGATTAGAGCTTTAACTGGCATTGAGATTCACCCTGCGGCCAAGATCGGTCGAAGATTTTTCATTGATCACGGCATGGGAGTGGTAATCGGAGCTACTGCAATAGTTGGTGATGATGTAATGATTTATCACGATGTTACTTTGGGCGCTCGCACCGGTGGAACTGGAAAGCGCCATCCAACAATTGGTAATAATGTTGTTATTGGGGCAGGTGCCAGAGTTCTTGGTGATATCTCAGTTGGAAATGGGGTAAAGATTGGCGCAAATATGGTTGTGACAAAGAGCGTTCCGGCGAGCACAAATGTTGATTCATCGGAGTTTTTCGCAATCTAAACGCTCATGGCTGGTGATTTTTGCCAGTTAACATTGCCGTAATCATTGCCCGCTTTAATATCCCCATGACCTCCCCAAGTGATTTAACCAAGCAACAGCAATTTGTGCAGCGCACTTTAGAAGAGCGCAATATTCGATTTGTCAGACTTTGGTTTACCGATGTTTTAGGTTTTTTAAAATCTGTGGCAATTGCACCTGCTGAGTTAGAAAATGCATTTGCCGAGGGAATTGGATTTGACGGCTCTGCTATTGAAGGATTTGCTAGAGTAACAGAGTCAGATATGTTGGCAAAGCCAGATCCTGCAAGCTTTTCAATTCTTCCTTGGCGAACTGAATCACCAGGAGCAGCTCGAATGTTTTGTGATATTTCACTTCCTGATGGCACACCTGCCTCAGTTGATCCAAGACGAGTATTACGTCAAACACTTGAGAAAGTAGCAAAGCTTGGTTACACCTGTTACACACATCCTGAGATTGAATTTTTCTTATTTAAAGATGAACCAAAGCCAGGCCTTGAGCCAGTTCCAGTTGATTCAGCTGGCTACTTTGATCACACACCATCGGTAGTTGGACATGATTTTAGAAGACAAGCGATCACAATATTAGAGGCGATGGGAATCTCAGTTGAGTTTTCACATCATGAAGGTGGTCCTGGTCAACAGGAGATTGATTTGAGATATGCAGATGCTTTAACAACTGCAGATAACATCATGACATTTAGACATGTTGTGAAGGAGGTGGCATTAGATCAAGGTTTTTATGCCTCCTTTATGCCAAAACCATTTACTAATCATCCTGGCTCTGCCATGCATACTCACATCTCTTTATTTGAAGGGGAGCGAAATGCTTTTTATGAAGAGGGTGCGCCAATGCAGCTTTCAAAGGTTGGCAGATCTTTTACTGCCGGAATTATTAAGCATGCCTCTGAGATAACTGCAATTACTAATCAATGGGTTAATTCATATAAAAGATTAAGTGGTGGAGGGGAAGCACCGGCATATGCCACTTGGGCGCAGGTTGATCGAAATGCAATGGTTCGAATTCCAACCTATAAACCTAAAAAAGAAGCTTCAACTCGAATTGAGATTAGATCGCCAGACTCTGCATGTAATCCATATTTAGCTTTTGCAGTGATAATTGCCGCTGGAATTGCTGGTGTTGAGGGCAAGTATGAGTTGAATGAAAACCTGAACCCAACTCCATTGCCAACTGATTTAGCGGAGGCGATTACCGCAATGGAAAAGAGTGAATTGGTGAAGAAAACACTTGGTGATGATGTATTTGAGTATGTATTGCGAAATAAGCGGGCTGAATGGGATGAGTATCGTAAACAGGTCAGCGCCTATGAATTAAGCAGGTATTTGCCAGTTCTATAGGTAGGATAAATACATGAGCAATCAAATACTTACAGAGATTCATGTTGATTTAGATAACCGCGATAAGAACACTGCATTATTTAGAGTGATTCTGGCGGTTCCAGTTTTGATTTTTTTAAGCAGCTTTTCGGAGTTTGCTGACAACCTGCCAGGAGTCATTGGCGGCTTCCTATTCCTGCCTGTCGTCTTATCTTTATTGTTTCGTAATGTCTATCCATCATATGTTTTAGCTTTCAATAAAGCATTACTTGAGTTAAGTAATCGGGTAAGTGCATATTTACTAGTTTTAACCGATGAGTATCCATCAATTGAGGCAAATCAAAAGGTGCGCCTGATTTATCCAGAGATTGAGGGCGGAAAGAAGTTATCACCATGGATGCCATTAGTTAAGTGGTTTCTAGCAATTCCGCTATATCTACTTGGAATTGTCTATGCGATTTATGCATTAGTACTGACATTTATTGCCTGGCTAACAGTTATTACTAAAGGCCACTATCCAGTTGAAAGAGCTGAAGAGGTGGTTAAGGTACTTGCTTATTGGAATCGCCTTTATGGATATGCGCTGTTGCTAGTAACAGATGAGTATCCATCTTTTTCACTTAACTAATTTAGTTAAGCCTTACATTTCAGTTTGCGCAAGGGTATGCGCACCTCTTGGCAAGCCTTTGAGATAGGAACTGTTCAGGCTAAATCAGCAGCCTTTTTCCAAGAAATCGGTTTGGTTTTTACCGCTAATTTGGTTTATTTCTTAAATGTGAGTTAACCTTGAGCCATGTTAATTACAGGTGCTACCTCATTACTTAACTCTTCATTGCGCCTGTCATCACTCCTTCTTATCTGCCGCGGCGGGGCCAAGTAACCGGTCCCCTCGTCGCGGAGGTCGGTCACACCGGTAGACCACTTTTAACCGACGAGGAGAAGAAATAAAATGAGTAACTTTCCAGAACAAAGTAAATCGGCAATGCCTATATCGCGTTATGCCCCATTTAATCCATTTCCAAACGAAGCTGGCTTAACTGATCGAACCTGGCCAAGTAAAACAATGAAGGCTGCACCTAAGTGGTGTTCAGTTGATTTACGAGATGGCAATCAAGCCTTAATTGATCCAATGGATGCTAATCGCAAACTTGCCATGTTTAAGTTGCTAGTCAAGATGGGCTACAAAGAGATTGAGGTTGGTTTTCCAGCTGCTAGCCAAACTGATTTTGATTTCATTCGTAAAATTATTGAAGAAAAGTTAATCCCAGATGATGTCGTAATTCAGGTTTTAACCCAAGCTAGAAAACCTCTAATTGAGCGTACCTTTGAATCAATTAAGGGATCAAAGCAGGCCATTGTCCATCTATATAATTCAACCTCAACTTTGCAAAGGCGAGTTGTATTTGGCCAAGATAAAGATGGCATTAAGAAGATTGCAACCGATGGCGCTCAAATCTGTTTGGACTTAGTAAAAACTGTGCCGGGCACATTGGTCTCATTTGAATACTCACCTGAGTCATACACCGGAACTGAGCTTGAGTATGCAGTTGAAGTTTGTAATGCGGTCAATGATATTTGGAAGCCAACTCCGGCTTGGAAAACTATTATGAATTTACCAGCCACAGTTGAGATGGCAACCCCAAATATTTACGCAGATTCAATTGAGTGGATGCATCGCAACTTAAAGTATCGCGACAGTGTGATCTTAAGTTTGCACCCCCACAATGATCGCGGCACCGGTGTTGCAGCAGCTGAGCTTGCATACTTAGCAGGAGCAGATCGAATTGAAGGAACCTTATTTGGTAATGGTGAGCGAACTGGAAATGTTTGTCTTGTGACCTTAGGCCTTAACTTGTTAAGCCACGGCATTGACCCAATGATTGATTTCTCAGATATTGATGAAATCAGACGCACAGTTGAGTACTGCAATCAACTTCGCGTTCCAGAGCGCCACCCATATGGTGGAGATTTGGTATTCACAGCTTTCTCTGGCTCGCATCAAGATGCAATTAAAAAAGGCTTTGAGCATCTAGAAAAAGATGCCACCGCAGCAGGTGTTGATAAGGATAAGTTCACTTGGGCAATTCCATATCTACCAATTGATCCAAAAGATATTGGCAGATCTTATGAAGCGGTTATCCGCGTAAATAGCCAATCTGGTAAAGGTGGAGTGGCTTACTTAATGAAGCATGAACACCAATTAGATTTGCCACGCAGATTACAAATTGAGTTCAGCCAAGTAATTCAGTCTCTTACCGATTCAGAAGGTGGCGAGGTTTCACCAGATGCGATGTGGAATCGGTTTGAAGATGAGTATTTACCAGCAAAAGATAATCAATGGGGCAGATTTAAATTAGCAGGCCTATCTCAAACCTCGCAGATGGATAAAGATGTTGATCTATCTATTGAATTACTCGATAAAGGCGCGAGCCAAAAGTTAACCGGCACCGGTAATGGACCAATTGCAGCATTTGTTGCAATTGTTAATGCTTATGAGCCAAAACTTTCCGTGAGAGTTTTAGATTATTACGAGCATGCATTATCTGCTGGTGGAGATGCGAAAGCTGCCGCCTACCTTGAGTGTGAAATCGCTGGGAAGGTTTATTGGGGAGTTGGAATTGATCCAAGCACAACTACTGCTGCTCTTAAAGCAGTAATCTCTTCAATCAATCGAGCAGTTCGCTAACTAACTCTGTCTTACTCCTCTAGTAACTTAGGGGTATGTCTTTATACCGCGATCAGGCGATTGTGCTGCGCACCCAGAAATTGGGGGAGGCAGATCGCATAATTACTTTATTCACCAAAGATCATGGTCGAATAAAAGCGGTTGCAAAGGGAGTACGTCGCACTAAATCTAGATTTGGCGCACGGCTTGAACCTGCAAGTTATGTTGATCTGCAGCTTTATACCGGCCGGACTTTTGACACCATTACTCAGGTTGTAGGTATTGAAAATTATGGTGATGTTTTATCAAGTGATTACCAAAGCTGGACAGTGGCAAGTGCCATTTTGGAAGCAGCCGAGCGATTTACCCAGGCAGAGCATGAGCCAGCGCTGCAACAATATTTATTAGTTAGCGGTTCACTTAAAGCATTAGCGGAGAAAAGATATGACGCATCCTTAATACTTGATGCTTATTTATTAAGATCATTATCTGTTGCAGGTTACGCCCCATCTTTAACAATTTGTTCTCGTTGTGATGCACCAGGTCCACATAAGTTCTTCTCACTTCAAGGTGGTGGATCAGTATGCATTACCTGCAAGCCAACAGCCTCTGCTTCGCCATCACCAGTAACCTTGGAATTGATGGCTAACTTATTAACCGGTGATTGGGATCAGGCGCAATTGAGCGAAGCAAAAAATCGAAGTGAGGCATCCGGCCTAATCGCCGCCTATCTGCAATGGCATCTAGAACGTGGTTTACGTTCTCTGCCATTAGTTGAGAGAATAAGTCGTGGCTAAAAAAGTAACTCCGCCAAAACCGCATC
>CALPKA020000041.1 GCA_943324025.2 Bifidobacterium breve
ACCAGATGTAATTACATCCACTCGACCAGGGTGCATATATCCAAGGGATGCGATTTGATCCTTATCCATTGACTGATACATTCCAGCAACTTGATAAACCGATCTTGCAGGGATTCTTGATAAGTGAATTAAGTATCGATCATATTGCTCTAGTTTTAATGCAGCTGCTGCGACAGTGGTTGCTGTACCTGCAACTGCAACTAAAGTTTTTGCTTCAGAAATAGGAACGATCGCTGCTGCTTGAGCTATTGCAATATCAATATCAATTATTGCATGGCTGATTTGTGCCATAGAAGGTGGTTGGTCAATCAAGTGACGCTCACTCATTCTTACACAACCAATATTTACACTTTTTGCAGAGCCAACACTTTCATTTCCAAATACAAACTCAGTTGACCCACCTCCAATATCAACTACCAGAAACGGGCCATCATTTTGAGATAGCTCCTTGGTAGCACCGATGAATGAGAGCTTTGCTTCTTCTTCACCTGGAATTACCTCAACTTCAACACCAAGAATTTTCTTAACCCCATCAGTAAACAAATCACGATTACTTGCATCACGGGTTGCGCTGGTTGCACAAAATCTTACTTTCTCAACACCCTTACTTTTAATAAGCCCTGCAAATTTTTCAACTGCAGCAAGAGTTCGATCTATGGCATCTGGATGAAATGCTTTGTTTTGGTCAACGCCCTGGCCGAGTCTGACTATTTCCATTGTGCGCAAAACTTCTTTAAAATTTCCGTTGGTGATATCTGCAATTAAAAGACGAATTGAATTAGTACCGCAATCAATAGCTGCTACTCGACTCAACTACTCAACCCCATCTAATAAATTACTAATTACATTACAAGGTCTAGAAACCCACCAATTATCAAGTGCGGATAACGCTTCATCACCTAGTGGATTAACACCTTCACCTGCCGCTAATGAGTGCGCAACTAGGGAGTGTAAACATTTAACTCGATCAGGCATTCCACCTGCTGTTACTCCTTTAATTTCAGGAACATCTAGATTTTCCTGTTTAGCTAAGGCACTCCTAGCAGCTTCATAATCAACGTGAGCTGCTAAATAATCACCTGCAAGTATTGGATCATTTTGTAATCGCTCATTCATCTGCGCCATCAAACCAGAGCTCTCCAAAGTTGAAATTGCTCCGGTAAGTCTTGGGCATGTGGCATAGTAAAAAGTTGGAAAAGGTGTGCCATCTGCTAATCGTGGTGGTGTTTGAACAACATCAGCTTCACCGCATGGACAGCGATGTGCAATCGCTGAGACATCCCTAGGTTCTCTACCCAGTTGAGCTGCAACAGTTTTTAAATCTTTATCAGATGGTTTTTCAGCAGTAAATGCTGGCTTGGGATCAACCATTTTAGTTACTTACATTTGTACTAGTAATTGATGAGATTAATCTTGAGTACCAAGGAAGTCCGACTGGTAGTTGGCCTGAAACTTTAGTTTGCTCTGCTTCATCAACAATTTCATCATTGCCAACAACTATATATTGACGCTCACCTGGAAATACAAAATGTAATCTTGATCTTGCTTGGCTTGCAACAAACTCTGGATCATCCCATTGCGCAAGCTCTGCCGCTGCTTTTTTCAGCATCTCTTGGTTATCGACAATTTTGCTTTTTAATGAATTAATCTGCGCACGTTGCGTGAAGTAGTGTTGAATCGGTGGCGCAAGAGTTATTGCTACAACAAACAGGACTATGCCAACAATTAAAGCTCGGTTAGAAACCCCTCTTTTTTTCAATCCAGACTTAATATTTTTTCGTGAGGTTGAAATCAAACCTACAGCAAAAAATTTACGCCCAGCCATCTGTGTTATTTCTTAAATCGTGGGAATGCTAATCGGCCAGCGTATACAGCTGAAGATCCAAGTTCTTCTTCAATTCTTAGTAATTGATTGTATTTTGCAACTCGTTCAGATCTTGCGGGAGCACCTGTCTTTATTTGTCCACAATTTAAGGCAACTGCTAAATCCGCAATTGTTGTGTCCTCGGTTTCACCAGAACGATGACTCATCATTGATTTGTAATTATTTTTGTGAGCCAAGTTAACTGCATCAATCGTCTCAGTAAGACTTCCGATTTGGTTTACCTTAACTAGCAATGCATTGGCAGTTTTGCTATCTATGCCTCGCTGTAATCGCTCTGGATTTGTTACAAAAAGATCATCTCCTACGATTTGGATCTTTTCTCCCAAATTGGCAGTTAATTTAGCCCAACCAGACCAGTCATCCTCATCCAGTGGATCTTCAATTGAAACTAATGGGTAGCTTTGAACTAATTCGCTGTAGTAATCAATCATCTGATCAGATGTTAATTGCTTGCCTTCAAATTTATACTTTCCATCGGCAAAGAATTCTGTGGCAGCCACATCCATTGCAAGTGCAATTTGAGAGCCTGCTTTAAAACCAGCACTTTCAATTGCAACCAAGATTAGATCTAGCGCGGCTCGGTTACTTTCAAGATTTGGAGCAAAGCCACCTTCATCACCAATACTGGTTGCAAGGCCTTTCTTTTTCAATACAGATTTCAAGCTATGGTAAATCTCAGCACCCCATCGAAGTGATTCTTTGAAATTTTCAGCACCAATCGGTGCAATCATAAATTCTTGAATATCAACATTTGTATCAGCGTGTGCGCCACCATTCAGAATATTCATCATTGGTACCGGAAGTGTTTTTGCTTCTGGTCCACCCAGATATTTAAATAATGATTGATTCTTGCTCAACGCAACTGCACGAGCGGTAGCAAGTGATACTCCAAGTATTGCGTTTGCACCTAAATTTGATTTGTTTTTACTGCCGTCTAACTCAATCATTTTCATATCAAGATCTCTTTGCGCCTGTGCATCAAGACCAATAACAACTGGTGCAATTTTTTTATTAACATTATTTACGGCAGTCTGAACGCCCTTACCTAAGTATCTAGCTCCACCATCACGGAGCTCGGCCGCCTCAAATGCGCCAGTTGATGCTCCACTTGGAACAGCTGCACGACCAATAGTTTTGTCATCTAATTCAACTTCAACTTCAACAGTTGGGTTTCCGCGTGAATCTAAAATTTCTCGTGCATGAACTGACTTAATCGTTGACACTAATTCACCCTAACTATTGATTATCTATGAATGGATACTTGGTTAATTCTACCTTGCCTCTTGCTCCTGAATCTGAGCAATAAGAGTTTTGGTGGCGCCTCTTAAGGCTGCTTCAGGATCCAAGCCTTTTTCAACTGCTTGTGCGATTAATCCAAGAAGAATCTCACCAAATTGGTCCTGATTTGTTTGATCATTTAGTTTGATTGGCTGTGAAATTGGAAGCGAGTAATTTAATTTATTGATCCGGTAAACCACCTTGGCAGCCAAAGGCAGCGCGGGCTGGGCAAGTGGGACGCCATCAATAATTGAGCTTCGGCCTTTTTCTAGAGCTTTTTGTTTTTCCCAGTTTTCTAAAACATCCTTGCTGTTATCTACTGTTGCACCGGCAAAAACATGTGGGTGCCTTCGAATCAATTTATCTGCAACGGATTTTGCAACATCTTCAATGTTAAATGGTTGGTTTGCATCTTCTTCAGCCATCCGAGAGTGAAAGTAAACCTGAAGTAATAGGTCACCAAGCTCTTCTTGCATATCTTGGCGATCATTGTTTTCAACTGATTCAATAAACTCATAAGATTCTTCAAGTAAATACTTGAGCAATGATTGATGGGTTTGCTCTGCATCCCATGGACAGCCACCTGGTGAGCGAAGTTTGTCCATAACCTCGCGAAGTCTTAGCAGCTCTGATGTCATAAACGGGATTTAAGGAAGACCTGTTACAGCACCATCTGTTGAGTCACTTGCATCAATGGATGCAGTTTCAGAATTCCATTTTCCATACTTAGGGTTAACTTTGACGCCAAGTTTTTTGGCTGTTTTAACAATTAGATCTTGTAGATAAGCGAAATACTCAGTTTCTAAACCGCCAGAATTGATGAAATTACTTTGCATGCGCTCTGAAATAATTAATGTTTTCAAATTAGTATCAAGATCTGAAGCAGCAAGATTTGCGCCTACTAAAGCAGCCGGAAGTTTGCTCTCGCCACCTAGGCTGGCAATAATTTGAGTGCGTCGATCAGCAATTTCTGAGGGTGTGACTTCAATTGATAAATCAGTTGCAATTTGACTGAAAATTTCGGAGGCAATAAAAAATTGTGCCTGACCGCGAAGTAAATCAGGTGCTGACAAATTATTTAATTGTGAGGTATCTACAGTTTTTCGGCTTTCAAGGATCTGATCTACAGATTGTTGAATTTGATTAATTGAAAAATCTTTATCTCCAATACTTACTCCCTCACTCATTGATGAGCAGCTAGTAAGCAACAGAACTCCTAGTAAAGGCGTGATCAATTTCTTAAACAATTTCATCCTCTTTTTCTTTAGGCTCTTTTGTTATTTACAAGTGGCTCAATCAGCTCTTTCAGTACTGAATCAACCCAAGCAAGGGTAGAAGTATCTCCTATAGGTGCACTTTCAATCCAATTCGGGCTAGAAGGTCGAGCGACTAAGAGGATTTGTGTGGCACTTTTATAGATTGACCCCGGAAATACTCTGGCTAATTTAATTTGTGCAGACTCAGGTAGTTGAATTGGCGTAAGTCTTAAATGTTTACCTGAGAAGGCAATATCTGTTAAACCCAAACTTTTTGCATATAGTCGCAGGGCTGCAACAGCAAGAAGCTCAATTCCTGGTTGTGGGATTTCGCCAAACCGATCAACCAATTCAGATTTAATCTCAGAAAGTGCAGCATCAGATTGTGCATCTGCAATTCTGCGGTAAAGATCAAGTCTTAATCTTTCTGATTCAATATAAGAAACTGGTAAATGAGCATTAATTGGCAATTCGACTTTGCATTCAACATTTTTTGGCTTGTCTTCAAAATAACCAGTTTTAAACTCATCCACCGCATCAGCCACCATACGCATATATAAATCAAAGCCAACCTCGGCAATGTGTCCTGACTGCTCGCCCCCTAATAAATTACCTGCTCCTCGAATTTCAAGATCTTTTAAAGCAACCTGCATGCCAGCACCTAAATCTGTGTTTGTTGCAATTGTTGTTAATCGATCATGTGCTAGCTCAGTGATTGGTTGTTCTGTTGGGTAAAGGAAATAGGCATATGCACGTTCGCGACTTCTGCCAACTCTGCCGCGAAGTTGATGTAGTTGGGAAAGTCCAAACAAATCTGAGCGATCAACAATTAGTGTATTTGCATTTGGAATATCAATTCCACTTTCAATTATTGTTGTGCAAAGCAGCAAATCAAATTCTCTATTCCAAAAAGATAAAATAACCTCTTCTAAGGCCCGCTCATTCATTTGTCCATGGGCGATTCCAATTTTTACACCAGGCACTAGCTTCTTTAATCTCTCAGATACCGCCTCAATGCTCTCTACCCTGTTGTGAATAAAAAATATTTGGCCATCGCGAAGTAGTTCACGATTTATTGCAGCACTAACCTGCTTTTCATCATATGGACCAACATAGGTAAGCACGGGGTGTCGCTCCTCCGGTGGTGTCGTGATATTAGACATTTCTCGGATTCCAGTTATTGCCATCTCTAAGGTTCTAGGTATTGGAGTTGCAGACATAGCTAAAACATCCACATTTGTTCTGGCTTTCTTCAGTTCTTCTTTGTGTTCTACCCCAAATCGTTGCTCTTCATCTATGACTAATAATCCCAAATTTGCAAACTCGATGTCCTTTGAAAGCAGTCTATGAGTTCCAATTACTACATCGATTACTCCAGATTTTAAGCCAGCAATAATTTCCTTTGTTTGGGTAGCAGTGGCAAATCTTGAAAGCGCAGCTAATCGGACTGGAAAGCCTGCATATCTATTTGAAAAAGTGTTTAAG
>CALPKA020000042.1 GCA_943324025.2 Bifidobacterium breve
AATTTTTGAGACGATATCGAAACTACTGTCAGCCATGCCTATACTTTACTAGTTAATTGGATTAGGTTTTAATTCATTCCAAAGAACGATTGGGGCAGTGGTGAGCCGAGTAAAGGTAAAGCGACGAGTTCCTAGCCCTAGGGATCTTGCCCAATTATTGAGATTTAGAAAAATTATTTTAAGCCCAAAAACCCGTAGATTAAGTAGAGCGTTAACAATTTATGACTTAAGAAAGATTGCTCAAAGACGCACACCTAAAGCGCCATTTGATTACACAGATGGTGGGGCAGACTCCGAATCAAGCTTAACTCGAGCCCGCGCAGCATATGAAAAAATTGAATTTCAACCTAAAGTTTTGTTGAATGTTAAAGAGATAGATATTTCAACCCAAATGCTTGGCAAGAAGATGTTAATGCCATTTGGTATCGCACCAACAGGTTTTACAAGAATGATGCAAACAGAGGGTGAATACGCAGGAGCGTGCGCCGCGGCAGATGCAGGAATTCCATTCACGCTTTCGACAATGGGAACTAGATCAATCGAAGATGTGGCAAGAGTTGCTCCAACTGGCAGAAATTGGTTTCAACTTTATATGTGGAAAGATCGTGATCGCAGTATGGCTTTAGTTGATCGTGCGAAAGCTGCTGGTTTTGATACCTTAGTTTTAACAGTAGATGTACCTGTTGCTGGTGCAAGATTAAGAGATGTAAGAAATGGAATGACAATTCCACCATCGTTAACATCAAGAACTATTTTAAATGCTATTCCAAGACCTGCTTGGTGGTTCAATTTTCTAACAACTGATCCATTGAAATTTGCATCGTTAGATTCTTGGAATGGAACCGTGGCAGAGTTACTTGATTCAATGTTTGACCCAACCGTTACCTACGATGATTTAAAATGGATTAGGCAACAATGGAAAGGTAATCTTGTTGTTAAAGGAATTCAAAATGTTGATGATGCGGTCAAGTCAATCGAATCTGGAGCAGACGCGATAATTCTTTCAAATCATGGTGGACGGCAATTAGATCGAGCACCAGTTCCACTTCACCTACTACCTGAAGTTGTGAAGGCTGTTGGCAATAAAGCAGAGGTTCATGTTGATACAGGGATTATGCATGGCGCAGATATTGTCGCTGCGATTGCAAGTGGAGCGAAATTTACTTGGATCGGTAGAGCTTACTTATATGGCTTGATGGCTGGTGGAAAACCTGGCGTTGATCGCACATTAGAAATTTTAAGTACTCAAATTGTTCGAACGATGAAACTGCTTGGTGCAAGAACGATCTCTGAGTTAAACCCTGACCATGTTCGATTTATTGCACGCTATAGCGATAAATAATTGAACTTTTGGCATAACAACTGGTCAGGCTTTAGACTTCGTCGCGCTTAACAATCCTTGGCGGGTTGCCCGAGCGGCCAATGGGAGGGGACTGTAAATCCCCCGGCTCTGCCTTCGAAGGTTCAAATCCTTCACCCGCCACCAGGTAAATTTAAATTAAATATTTCTTAATTAAAGATTGTAAGTTTGGATCATTTCGATCTTGATTACCAGTCCGCCACAATCCATCTTCTTGAGTATCGTCAATATAAATTAAATTATTAAGTCCTGGCAATCGCTTAGTTAATGTTCCAATCCGCTTACTTTGAACAAACCACCATAAATCATCAGTATGAAAAGATAAATCTTTATAGGTGCTTTCATCTAGTACATCTGGGTGGAAAAAACTTGCCTTATATAGAGTTCCAGCCCCTGAGGTAGCAAATAGCTCAGATGATGGTCCATCACTATGTGAATAGTTCTTCTCCCACTTATCGTAGGACGCTAACTTATTGCCTTCCTTGATTTTAACTTTATGAACTCGGGCAGCCACAACGCACTCTGGAGTAAGGTGATGTTGAATCATTAACTTCAACGTTAAATCGCCCTCAAAAAACAAGTCATCATCAACAACGATAATTGGAAGGGTTTTTTCAAGCTTTAAAGTTGGAATGAGTTTTTTACCAGGCCCTAAATCATCGCATGAAATAATCTCTATTTTTCCATCCGATGCTAGCTTCTTAACCTCAGCAGGTAATTTATCCATATCAGTGCTTGCAATATTTAGATAAATCTTTTTTGGGATTAACCTTTGATTCATTAGCGATTCAAGAGCTTTCGCTAGAGTATTAAACCTAGCTGGATGGCTGGTCAATGAGATTACATGATCCCAACTGACTGGCTTAAATTGTGAACCAGATGGGATAAGCAATTGATTAAGTAATATCCCACCAGAACTTGATTTGATTTGTCTTAATTCACTTAACAGTTGGTTTTGGTGCCTGGTCGCTTTACTTCCCAAATTTCTTGAAGTTCTGACTAGGTAGTAAATAGCAAAGGATTGCAGAGCCACAATTATTAGCAATAGTGCGGTATTCATTAGGTCTGCCTAACTTTGTTGTAGTTATACTATTTTCATGGAAAAGCCCACCATTATTCTAGCGACAAGTAATGGTATTGGCATGGGACACCTAACCAGAGCCAGCGCAATTGCTGCTGAACTGAAGAGTTATGCAAATCCAGTAATCATCTCTATGGCATCTGGCGTAGTTGAGGTTCCCAAAATCGCTGGAGTTAAATTTGAATATGTACCAGGTCGTGATCGAAAGTGGATGGGCAGATTTGAGTGGGATAGGTATTTAAGGGATCGCATAGTTTCACTAATTGATGAAACCAATGCAAAAATTGTTAGCTTTGATGGAGTAGTTCCTTATCCAGGAATAATCGGAATAAAGAGCGTGCGTCCAGATGTTAAGTTGGTTTGGGTGCGCAGGGGCTTCTGGCAAAAAACTCCACAACGATATTTACTTAATCTTCAATCAAAAATGATGGACTTAATAATCACCCCAGGCGATTTTGGGCAAAGCTATGACAAGGGTCCAACATCTACTCGAAATGATTCAGTATTAGTAAACCCAATATCTATTTATCAAAAGAAAACTACTCTTGATAGATCATCAGCACGAGAATTACTTGGTTTAGATAAAGATCGCCCAGCAGTCTTAGTGCAACTGGGTATTGGCGAGGCTGATCTAAATGCCAAAATGACAGCAGCATTATCAGGTCTTACAGCTTGGCCAAATTTACAAGTTGTTCTTACTAAAGAACCAGTTACTGCAACAGGTGAAAATCTTGCACCTGCTGGATTGGATATCAAAATAATTAGACACTTTCCGCTGGCCAATGTATTGCACGCATTTGATGCCGCAATTTGTGCAGCTGGCTATAACAGTGTTCATGAAGAATTAGCAGCAAAAATTCCAACTCTTTTTATACCAAATATTCGAGGAACTGATAATCAAGCAGCAAGAGCTGATTGGGCAGCTGATAATCAAATGGCTTTAACGGTAGATCAGGCAAACCTTCTAGATATTAAAAATGGAGTAGTTAAATTAGCGCAAGCATCAATTCGGGAGAATCTTTCAAGTAACTGCGCAAAACTTCCAGAGGTTACTGGGGCAGAAGATGTGGCTAACATATTTAAAGATTTGCTTACAAAACCTGCTAAGGATGAGTCAGAAATTTCAAGGACTTTATTTAGATTAAAACTCCAAGATATATTTGGTAGAGGCTGGCGCGGAACGGTTTATTCATTGCTCCAAGCGATAACAATCGCATATCGATGGGTTAAACCTCATAAGGATGTAAAGGTTGTAAATACCGAGGAAGTGAAAGTATTTATTGGTGAGGATAGTGAGAGTTTACGTAAATTAATTAAGAGTGGAAATCCATTCGAGCACCTCTTAACTGGAGCTTCTCAAAATTATCAAAATAGGCGTATTGAGATTGCATCTAAGGCTTATCTAAAGTAATTATGAGGTCAATTCGTAATTAATAAAGGCGGGTTGTATCCTTGGCCAGCACTTCGCCCCCTTAGCTCAGTCGGTAGAGTGTTTCCATGGTAAGGAAAAGGTCAACGGTTCGATTCCGTTAGGGGGCTCGAACAACAATTTAATAATGAAAAAACTTGGCGGGGTAGCTCAGCTTGGTAGAGCAAGCGGCTCATAATCGCTGTGTCGTGGGTTCAAATCCCGCCTCCGCTACCAGTTTTAAAGTTGGAAAAGGTGAGAGAAATAAGCACCAATTTCAGGAAATGGTGAGGGTCAGGTAACCTCACCCAAGATCGAAATTAACTAATTGGTTAATTTAACTACAAGGCTAGGAGCTCAACCATGGCAAGCAAAAGTGCAGATGTTCGTCCAAAAATTACAATGGCATGTGTTGAGTGCAAAGAGCGCAACTACATCACCCGTAAGAATCGTCGTAACGATCCAGATCGTTTAGAGTTAAAGAAGTTTTGCCCTCGTTGTAAGTCTTCACAACTTCACCGCGAAACTCGTTAATTAATACCCGCCAATGGCTGGGTCAATTCGAATCTGTTTAATAGCAGAGGGCTTCACTGAAGATTTAATTACCTGTATTTCTGCTATTACTAAAAATACCCAAACTCCAATTACTGTCTATGCAAATGGTAAAAGTAATTGGATTTCACTAGATCAATTTGATCCAAATCAAGTAAGCCTTATTCAAGAGAAAAATCCTCTGGGCTGGGGAAATGTCACCAATTATTTTCTGAATAACTTAACCGAGCAGTATTTAGTAATAATGGATCCTTCAACGGTTTTTAATGCAGATCCGATTCCACAGACATTAGCTGCGCTTGACTCTGGGTATCAAGGGGTTGGCTGGAAAGGTGGTCTAGTAAACATTGATGATGAATGGCGAACTACCACCGATAAAGGAGTAGGTGAGGTTGATGTTTTATTTAGTTACTACATGGCGATTGATCGAGAGTTCGCATTAGCAGCGGGTGGGGCAAATCCAAGTGCTAAGTACTATCGAAATGCAGATCTAGAGCTATCGCTAGCAATAAGACAATCTGGTGGAAAATTACTGCAAATAGATTTGCCGCTTGAACAAGGCCGGCATCATGGATATCACGATGTTGATGCTGAGTACCGCGATAAGAACTCACGGAAAAACTATCAAAGAATTTTAGATCGATTTAGAGGCAAAAATGAGATCCTCTCGCCACGTCGGTAGGCTTATCTAATGGAACAGTTATCAAACTTCACCACACTTAAAGTGGGCGGGCCGGCACAAAAAATTGTGCATGCTCACACTGAGGATGAGTTAGTTAACTTTGTGAAGGCCGCAGATAAATCTGGTGAAAAAATATTAATTTTAGGCGGTGGTTCAAACCTATTAATTAGTGATGAAGGATTTGCGGGCACCGTTATCAGAGTTGAAAGTAAAGGCAATGCGTTGGAATTTGATGCTTGCAGTGGCGGCATGATTGAGGTCTCAGCTGGTGAGGATTGGGATGAATTTGTTGCAATAACAATTGCGAAAGGTTTTGCAGATCTTGAATCCCTAAGTGGTATTCCTGGAACGGTCGGGGGAGCACCAATTCAAAATATTGGAGCTTATGGACATGAGGTTAGTGAAACTATTGCAAGAGTAAAAGCTTATGATCGTAAAAATGGTGAGGTTAAAACTTTTACCAATCAAGAGTGTAATTTCTCTTATCGAAACTCAGTATTTAAAGAAGAAAATGGCCGCTATGTAATTCTTAATGTCACCTTTCAATTGCGAAAAGGTGAATCATCACTACCAATTACCTATGCCGAACTAGCAAAGCATTTATCTATAAATATCGGAGATCGTGCAGCAGTTAGTGATGTTAGAAAAGCAGTCCTTGAACTTCGTGGTCGTAAGGGAATGTTGATAGATTCCAAAGATATAAACTCAAACTCTGCTGGATCTTTTTTTGTAAATCCAATTTTAAGCAAATCAGAT
>CALPKA020000043.1 GCA_943324025.2 Bifidobacterium breve
CAATACCATCATAATTATACTTAAGAACTAAAGCTTTAATTGTTTGAACAATGTTACTTCTTGATGCTGGGTTTGCTAGAAAATTTGCAAGCACAAACTTTTTATTATCATCAGTAATTGTTGGAAGAAGTAAAATCCCATTTGCTTTTAACCTAGCAATGACTTGCTCTTTTGGTGTGGTGTACTTACCAAGGGCGTACTTATCTTTTATAGAATTCTCACCAGTTAAGCCATACCAAAATGGTGAGATATCTCGAATCAAATCTAAATTACCTTCAACGGTTGGCAAATTTCGAGCGAGTGAATAATCTGGTAGCCAACCAGACAATATTCTTCTTGGTGGGTTATCGGCATTGGCCGGAGTTAAAGTTGAGAGCGTAAATGAGAAAGCGACTGCAAGTATTAATAATTTGCGCGATCTCATGAATTTTAGAGTATCGGTTTTAACTGAGAATTTACTTTAAGCGGGCGTGAATCTCTTTACATGTTGGACATACTGGGAATTTTTGTGGATCACGATTAGGTATCCACTTCTTGCCACATAAAGCGCGCACGGGTTTTCCAGTTACAGCAGATTCTGTGATCTTGTTTTTATCAACGTAGTGAGAGAAACGTTCATGGTCACCCTCATCAGTTGGTGATAAATCTTCCTTCTCCAATAAGTCAGTCTTACCTGATTTACCGCGTAAATCATCTAAAAATCCCATACCCAAATCTTAATCCAAATTTATCGCCTACCATTTACCAATGAGCCGGCCATTAAAAGATCTCCTGCGCACCTCTGATCTGTCTAAGGCAGATATTGAATTGCTTTTGAATACCGCAAGTAAATTTGCCAAAAAACCACTGCGCGCAAAGAAGGCTTTAGCCAAAAAGACCGTGGCTATATATATGACTAAATCTTCAACTCGAACAAGATTGGCATCTGAAACTGCAGTTGCCCATTTAGGCGGCTCACCAATCTTCTTGCGAGCTGATGATTTACAAATAGGTCGCGGTGAAACTATCTCTGACACTGCAAAGATAATTTCTGGATTTTGTAGTGCTCTGATAGTTAGAACTTTTGCTCAGTCAGATGTTGATGAATTAGGAAAACATGCATCGATTCCTGTCATAAATGCCTTGACTGATGATGACCATCCAACACAATTACTTGCTGATTGGCTAACTATTCATGAAAGATTTGGTAAAGATTTAAAGGGGCGTAAGTTTTCTTATATCGGCGATGGCAATAATGTTGCTGCTGCCTGGTTGATCATGGGCGCCACCATGGGAGCACATGTTGTTGTTGCAACCCCAGGTGGTAAATGGGCGCCAAAGGTCACTGTTGTAAATCAAGCACTTGAAATTGCTAAACGATCTGGCGCACAAATTGAGGTTACCTCCGATGCTAAAGCTGCCGCTGCCGGTGCCAGTGCCATCTACACCGATGTTTGGATGTCGATGGGAGATTCTGAATCTGATCGAGCAGAAAAAATCGCAGCGTTGACTCCATTTGCAGTCACAGCTGATTTGATGAAGTTAACTGCTAAAGACTCCATATTCATGCACTGCCTGCCAGCCCATCGAGGTGAAGAGGTTTCAGCCGAAGTAATCGATGGCGAGAAATCTGTTGTCTGGCGCCAAGCCTTTCATCGCAGAACCACAATTCAAGCCTTGCTATATCACCTAACTAAAGGTGATTTAATGGGTAATAAGTAAAGTTAAGGTTGGGTAAAGTAAGCAGATGCGAATTGCAGTACCAAAGGAAACAAAATCTGGTGAACTACGGGTTGCCTTGGTGCCAGATATTATTTCTAAATTAACAAAAGCAGGCTTAGAAGTAATTATTGAATCAAATGCTGGCCTTGCTTCTGAGTATTCAGATAAGCAATTTAGTGATGCTGGGGCTGAAATTAAAAGCGGTGATGTATTAGCCGGAAGTGATGTGGTCTTATCAGTACAGCCACTTACTGCTAATCAAATGAAAACACTGAAAAAAGGCGCAATAACTATCTCATTTCTATCACCATCAACTGCGCAAGATTCAATTGATGCAGCAGTCAGTGCTGGTGTTACCGCAATTTCACTTGAAATGGTGCCAAGAATTTCTAGAGCACAATCAATGGATGCCCTCACCTCTCAAGCACTTTGTGCCGGATATAAAGCATCATTAGTTGCTGCTGAGCTATCCCCTAAATTTTTCCCACTTCTTATGACTGCAGCTGGCACAGTAACTCCGGCAAAAGTTGTTGTACTAGGTGCTGGTGTTGCTGGCTTACAAGCAATTGCAACTGCAAAAAGATTGGGCGCTGTGGTCTCTGCCTATGATGTTCGACCAGCATCTGCTGATGAAGTTAAATCAATGGGCGCTAAATTTATTAACCTAGAACTTGAAGCACTTGAAGGTGCCGGTGGTTACGCAAGAGAGATGACTGAAGAGCGAGCAAACAAACAACGCGAATTTCTTACGCCATATATTGCATCAGCTGATGTACTAATTACTACCGCTGCAGTTCCAGGACGCACGGCGCCAAGATTGGTAACTGCGCAGATGGTTTCACAAATGATGCCTGGCTCAGTAGTTGTTGATTTAGCATCTGAAACTGGCGGAAATGTTGAAGGATCTGTTGCTGGTGAAATTGTTACAACAAGCGGCGGAGTTAAAATCTGGGGTGGCAAAGATGTTCCAAGCCAATTAGCATTTCACGCTTCCATGCTCTTCTCACGAAATGTTGTGAATCTACTTTTGCTTATGACAAAAACAGTTGATGGCAAGCCGACAGGAACAATCGAACCGGACTTTAGCGATGAGATTATTGATTCAGCCACCCTTACCCATAACGGAGCTAAACGAGAGAAGGGTAAGTAATGGCATCTGAATTAATGAGCAATGAGATTGCACTACTTGCAATATTTATTCTTTCAGTATTTGTTGGTTTCGAGGTGGTTTCAAAGGTTTCAACAACTTTACACACACCTTTAATGAGTGGTGCAAATGCAATTCATGGTGTGATTTTGGTTGGTGCAATAGTTGTAGCAGATCATGCAAAAACTACCCTTGAAATATCACTAGCAATTGCGGCGGTAATTTTGGCAACTATCAATATGGTTGGTGGTTTTGTTGTAACTGATCGAATGTTGCAGATGTTTAAAGGTAAAGGCAAGCCAAAAAAGGATAAGGGTGAAGACAAATGAGTCGTAACCTATATGACCTTATTGGATTAGCCGCAGGCATATGTTTCATTCTTGCCCTAAAGGGTTTGTCCTCTCCAAAATCAGCTCGCAGAGGTAACTTAATTGGTGCGCTGGGTGCAACTGTTGCAACCGTCATTGTTTTCTTTTATGCAAATGATGGAAAAGCATTACACAATCAAAATTTGATCCTGGCAGCAATTGCATTTGGTGTGATAGTTGGAGTACCAGCGGCTCGTAAGGTTCAAATGACCCAAATGCCACAACTTGTTGCACTATTTAATGGTGTTGGTGGTGGCGCCGCAGCACTAGTTGCAATTGTTGAGTATTTAAAGCTTGGCAGTGATGCCACAACTCCTGTCGTAGTCGCAACAGTTTTCACCGTAATTGTTGGCTGCGTATCATTTTCAGGTTCGATCATTACCTTCCTTAAATTACAAGAGTTAATGACAACTAGACCGGTAATTTTCCCATTTGGTCGCCAGATTATTGCTTTAACCTTAATTGGCGTATTAGCAAGTGGTGGTTGGGTAATTTCAAGTGGTGGTACTACTCCGCTTCTAATTAATGGCCTACTTTCTTTATTATTTGGAATCTTGTTTGTGCTGCCGGTCGGTGGCGCAGATGTACCTATTGTTATTTCACTTCTAAATGCCTTCACTGGATTAACTGTTGCAGCATCTGGTTATGTACTAGAAACTACTTTGTTAATCGTGGCCGGAACATTGGTTGGTGCATCTGGAACCATTCTGACCCGCTTGATGGCAGATGCCATGGGTAGATCTTTATTTGGAACTTTATTTGGCGCTTTCACTGCAAAAGCTAGCGCTGCCACTGGTCCAGCTGATACTCGCCCAGTTAAATCAGGATCTGCTGATGATGTTGCAATCTTGCTCAACTACGCACAACGAGTTGTCATCGTGCCTGGTTTTGGATTAGCTGTTGCACAAGCTCAGCACACAGTTCGGGAGTTGGCTGATTTGCTAGCTGCAAAAGGTGTTGAAGTTGCCTACGGAATTCATCCAGTAGCTGGGCGAATGCCAGGACATATGAATGTGTTACTTGCTGAAGCAAATGTTCCGTATGAACAATTAGTTGAAATGGAAGAGATTAATCCAACATTTCCACAAACAGATGTTGTCTTGGTTGTTGGTGCAAATGATGTGGTTAACCCTGCTGCTAAAACCACACCGGGCTGTCCAATCTATGGCATGCCTATATTGGATGTGGCGTTAGCTGGAAATGTGATTTTCCTCAAGAGATCTATGCGTCCTGGTTTTGCAGGCATAGAGAATGAATTGTTATATGAACCAAAAACTACATTACTTTTCGGAGATGCAAAGGATTCGCTTACAAAAGTAGTTAGCGCGTTAAAGGCTTTGTAGGGAATATTTACAGTAATAATTTAGTTGTAGTATTTACCGCTATTAAAAATCATTGGAGACACTTTGCCAGCAGTAACTGTTAAAGATATAACACTTCTTCCTAGAGTTGTTGGCGATCCATCAACTCCCTCAAGGCGAGTTAAAAGCATTACTACCGCACCGCAAGGACATGAAGGTGAAGGCTTTCCAGTTAGAAGAGCATTTGCAGGTGTTGATTTAGCTGATTTAGATCCATTTATTCATTTAGATCAAATGGGTGAGGTTGAGTATGCACCAGGTGAACCAAAAGGTACGCCGTGGCATCCGCATCGAGGATTTGAAACAGTTACATACATTATTGATGGAATCTTTGACCATTATGACAATCATGGTGGCGGTGGAACGATTTCCAATGGTGATACTCAGTGGATGACAGCTGGTGCAGGTATTTTGCATATTGAAACTCCGCCAGAGCATTTAGTTATGAGTGGTGGTTTATTTCATGGCTTTCAACTTTGGGTAAATTTACCTGCAGCTAAAAAATGGTCACCGCCTGCCTACCAAGATTTAAGAGCATCGGATGTGGCATTGCTATCTTCAAGTGATGGTGGCGCACTCTTGCGTGTTATTGCTGGTGAAGTTGCAGGACATAAAGGTCCTGGCTCAACACAAACACCAATCACTTTAGTGCATGCAACTTTGCAACCAGGTGCTGAATTAAGAATTCCTTGGAACACTTCTTATAATGCTTTAGCTTATGTGTTGAATGGATTTGGAACTGTTGGTGATGAAAAGCATGCGATTAAAACTGGTCAACTTGTTACCTATCGAGATGGTGATCAAATAGTTATTACCGCTGATCTAAACCAAGAATCTCGTTCCCCAACTATGGATGTTTTAATACTTGGTGGACTACCAATCAAAGAACCTGTGGCCTGGATGGGTCCATTTGTTATGAACACTAAAACTGAAGTTTTGAAAGCTTTTGATGATTTCCAAAAAGGAGTTCTTGGAGTTGTCCCACCTGACTGGAGCAAAGCAAAAAGACCAATGCAGCGTGATGGTATTGGATATAAATTAAGTGGTGACTTAAAGGGTGTTCACGGAACTCCCGAAGAGCTGCAGGAGCGTTAAAAAAAGGACCGAGAATTATCTCGGTCCTTTTTTACTACTCTTAGTTAGGAA
>CALPKA020000044.1 GCA_943324025.2 Bifidobacterium breve
GTGTGTTTTCGCCATACCCCATACCAACTGCAAGTCCCACCGCAAGAGCAATAACGCTTTTAGCTGCCCCTGCAAACTCACATCCGATTAAATCGCTTGAGGGATAAATTCTGAAGTAATTAGTTGCAAAGATCTCCTGCATTAACTCAATATTTAATGGATTCTCAGATGCAGCAACCGCACCAGCTGGTTGTCGCATAATGATTTCATTGGCCAAGTTTGGACCTGTAATTAAGCCAAATTGTGATTTATCTAGACCCAAAACCTCTTGGGCGACCTCAGTCATTCGTAACTGAGTATTAACCTCAATACCCTTTAACGTACTTATTACCGGCAAATCCTTTGGGAAAAAACCTTTCCACTCCTCAAGATTTTCGCGCAAAGTCTGAGATGGAATTGCCAATAAAATTACGTCGGCAAACTCTAGAACCGCTTTAATATCCGTGGTTGCTTTCAACTCCCGGGGAAGATCAATTCCTTTTAGAAATCTGCGATTGGTATGTCTGCGATTTATCTCCCGAACAACTTTCTTGTTTCGACCCCAAATTAATACTTGCTGGCCAGAGTCGACCATCACCTGTCCAAGGGTTGTACCCCATGCACCAGAGCCAAGAACTGCAATCTTTTTCATTTCTTGTCCTTCTTAAAATTGCCAATGCGGGGCAGATTTGATTTACGTGGATCAAAAACTTCAGTTGGTGCACTCTCTCCACGCAAGCCTTCAAGAAGATTTGTAACCGCCTGCATTACATAAGCTGTTGCCTCTTCAAGGGCAATTGGATCTTCAGCTCTTCCCTGCCACTTAGAAAAATCTAGTGGCTTTCCGGCAATGACTTGCACTTTAGTTCGAGGGAAAAATTTTGGTTTCTTGCTGTAGGCGGGCAGAATTTTTTGAGCTCCCCACTGCGCACATGGAATTACTGGTACTTGTGTGAGGATGGCAAGACGGGCAATTCCTGTCTTGGCCTTCATCGGCCAATAATTTTGATCCCGCGTTAATGTGCCCTCGGGATAAACGCCAAGCAAATGTCCTGCTTTCAAAAAAGCGATCGCATGTTGAAGTGAGTTAGATGCGTTTGAAGTTTCTCGCTCAACTGGAATCTGGCCAGCACCAAGTAAAACTCTACCGATGATGGGTAATTTAAATAATGATGCTTTACCTAAGTAACGTGGGGCTCTGCCATTGTCATATAGAAAATGTGTGAAAATAAGTGGATCAATATAAGAGATGTGGTTACAAACAGCGATTGCTGCGCCAGATTTTGGAAGGTTCTCTGCACCACGCCAATCTCGCTTGGCAACAAGATTTAAAATCGGTCGCATAACAGTTGCGCCAAATCTAAACCACCCTGTTACGCCAAGAGGATTGCCCAATGGAGGTGCATAAGAAATCTTCAACTCTGTAGACACTGCATAATTCTACGACCAATCATTGAATTGGGTGTAAATGAGCGTAAAAAAACGGGACCTCACGCATGAGATCCCGCTTTTTCAATTACTTAATTAGCGACGCTTTGACTTCTTCGCTTTCTTTGCAGGTTTGCGAGAAACCTTCTTTGCCTTTCCAGCTTTCTTAACGGCCTTTGCAGCCTTTGCTGGAGCAGCCTTTGCAGGAGGTGTTGGAGCTGGTCCTAATTTACGTGCACCAGAAATAACCTCTTTCAAACCTTTAGCAGCTAAGAAACGAACCTTCTTGCTTGCTTTGATTTGAATTGTCTCGCCGGTAAATGGATTACGTCCCTTACGTGCTGGACGATCTACTTTCTTAAACTTACCGAAATCATTAATCATTACATCTTCGCCCTTTGAGATATTGCGAACGATCGCATCAAATACAACCTCAACAGCGCGAGCAGCTTCTTTCTTACTATCACCAAATTGTGGTGCTAGATAAGCGATGAACTGGGCCTTGTTCATTTGATCCCCTTATTTTTAAGCGTAAACATTAAGCATTTGCTTAACTGAGGGTTAATCTATGGGGTGAGTGATGAAAGTTTGCTTAATTAATTGGGTGTGTCGCAACCAAATTCCTATTTAAAATCAAGGTTTTTAGCGATTTAAACACAACTCTAAATAATTACTTTAGAGTTTTGAACTAGAGAATTGGCAATGTTTTAGGCTTAAAACTCGCTCTTTTTTCTTCAAACTTTGAAACCTCATCGATTTTGGTAAAGGTTAAGCCAATGTCATCTAGCCCTTCCATAAGGCGCCATCTGGTGTAATCATCGATTGTAAATGTGAGGGTTTTACCGTCGTAGGAAACAGTTTTACTCTCAAGATCTACAGTTATTTGAGTATCAGCACTCTTTTCGATTGTTTGCCAGATATTTTCAATCTCATCTTGCGTCAAAATCACAGTCAGCAATCCCATCTTCTGAGAGTTGCCACGGAAGATATCTGCGAATCTACTTGAGAGAACGACTTTGAAACCATAATTTTGAAGTGCCCATACTGCATGCTCTCGGGATGACCCAGTACCAAAATCTGGACCAGCTACCAAGATGGTGGCGTTTTTAAACTGTGGTTGGTTCAGTACAAAGCTAGGGTCATTTCGCCAGGCTGCAAATAAACCATCTTCAAAGCCACTTTTTGTAATTCGCTTCAAATACACCGCAGGGATGATTTGATCGGTATCAACATTGCTTCGACGAAGTGGCAATGCACTTCCTGAATGCTTTATGAATTTTTCCATATTACAAATCCGCCGGTGATGCCAAAGTGCCCTTTAAGGCTGTGGCTGCTGCTACTAATGGACTTACTAAGTGAGTACGACCGCCTTTACCTTGGCGACCTTCAAAGTTTCTATTACTTGTTGAGGCTGCTCGCTCACCTGGTTTTAACTGATCTGGATTCATTCCCAAACACATAGAACATCCAGCACTTCGCCACTCTGCGCCGGCATCAAGAAAGACTTTATCCAACCCTTCGGATTCAGCTTGCAATCTCACGCGAGCAGAGCCAGGCACTACCAATAATCGAAGTGAGGAGGCGATTTTCTTTCCCTTGATAATGGATGCTGCTGATCGTAAATCTTCAATTCGACCATTTGTACATGAACCTAGAAATACCGTATCAACCTTGATTGATTTAAGTGGAGTTCCTGGTTTTAAATCCATGTATTCAAGTGCTCGCTCTGCAGCACCACGATCTTCGGCATTTGCAAAATCACTTGGGTTAGGCACTGATGCACTTAGTGGCAGTCCCTGTCCAGGATTTGTACCCCAAGTAACAAATGGTGCAAGTTCATCGGCATTTAAATTAACCTCTTTATCAAATTTTGCATCTGAATCTGTAGTTAAGGTCTTCCAGTAGGCAACTGCCAAATCCCACTCTGCACCAGTTGGAGCGTGTGGCTTACCTTTAACATAATCAAAGGTTGTTTGATCAGGGGCGATTAATCCAGCTCTTGCACCAGCTTCGATAGACATATTACAAATAGTCATTCTGGCTTCCATTGATAACTCCCGAATTGCACTTCCACGATACTCAAGAATGTAACCTTGACCGCCGCCAGTTCCGATCTTTGCGATTACTGCCAAAATAATATCTTTACTTGTCACGCCAGCCTTAAGGCTTCCTTCAACATTTATTGCCATCGTCTTTGGTCGTAGCAATGGCAAAGTTTGAGTTGCCAATACATGCTCGACCTCGCTGGTGCCAATACCAAAAGCTAATGCACCAAATGCGCCATGAGTTGATGTGTGAGAATCTCCGCAAACAATTGTCATTCCTGGTTGGGTAATACCTAGCTGTGGTCCAACTACGTGCACGATTCCCTGATCAACATCTCCTAAGGAGTGCAGTCTTACACCAAATTCAACGCAATTTTTTCGTAGGGTATCTACTTGTAATTTAGATACTGGATCAGCAATTGGTTTATCGATATTCAAAGTTGGCACATTGTGATCTTCAGTTGCAATGGTTAAATCAGGTCGGCGAACTTTTCGATTTGCAAGGCGTAAACCATCAAATGCTTGTGGGCTAGTAACCTCGTGAATTAGGTGCAGATCAATGTAAAGTAAATCTGGTTCACCGGCCGTGGAAGAAACCACATGCTCGGACCAAATTTTCTCTGCTAGCGTCTTACCCATTTGGATCTAACTCCTTATTTACTTCTCTTAATATTTTCACCCGGATTTGCTTCTCAATAGGTGAGATGGCATTATCAGAGTGTGGACGGTAAGAATAGCGGAGTTGGTGTTTTAGATAAAGCGGTAAAGATTTTGGCAGCCCTTGAGGCAGGCCCACAATCCTTAAGCGAGCTTGTTGCATCAACTGGAATAGCAAGGCCAACGGCGCATCGCCTGGCCGTTGCATTAGAACATCACCGACTTGTTAGTCGAGATTTTTCTGGTCGTTTTGTGCTTGGAGCAAGATCTAGCGAACTGGCTGCAGCAGCCGGTGAAGATAAATTATTAGCAGTTGCCTCCCCTGCCCTGACTGCATTGCGCGATGCAACTGGCGAGAGTGCCCAGTTATACCGAAGACAAGGTGATCTTAGAATTTGCGTTGCAACCGCTGAAAGATTAACTGGATTAAGAGATTCTGTTCCTGTTGGCACTGTGTTAACTATGCAAGCTGGCTCTGCTGCACAAATTCTTCTTGCATGGCAAGAGGCCGACAAACTTCATCGAAGTTTGGTTAATGCAAAATTCACAGCTGCAAATCTTTCAGCGGTTAGACGTCGAGGTTGGGCTCAATCAGTGGGAGAAAGAGAAGCAGGTGTTGCATCTGTGTCTGCACCAGTTCGTGGTCCAAATAATAAAGTTATCGCAGCGGTAAGTATTAGTGGGCCTATTGAAAGATTAAGCAGGCAGCCTGGAAGAATTCATGCAGCCGCCGTTGTTGCAACTGCAGCCAGATTAACTGAGCACTTACTTAAAAGCAGTAAGTAATAGATGTAGCTCCGAAGGGATTCGAACCCTCGTAGCTGGCTTGAGAAGCCAGAGTCCTAGGCCACTAGACGACGGAGCCGTACGGTAAAACTTTACATTATCGCTGGGGTACCAGGACTCGAACCTAGACAAGCTGAACCAGAATCAGCTGGGCTACCAATTACCCCATACCCCAAAACTTTTTAGTACTGGGTAAGAATACCCTGCACCACAAATTAATTGGAAATTGCCGCCTTAATTCTGGCTATTGAACGCTCCTTGCCCAATAGTTCCAAAGACTCAAATAATGGCGGTGAAATATGTGAGCCAGTTACCGCAATCCGAAGTGCACTAAATGCGATTCTTGGCTTTAATCCAAGCTCTTCAATCAACGCCACCCGTAATACGGACTCAATTGAAACATGATCCCAAGATTGCACTGGCTCAAGTTTAGTCAATGCAACTTTCAATACATTTTGGGAATCAGCATCAACAATCTTGCCCATTTCTTCACCTTCAACTTTGAAATTATTAACAAACAAAAAGTTCAACATTGCCGGTATCTCAGCTAACTTCACAATTCGCTCTTGAATAATCGGCAGGGCAGATCGGACTACATCTAGCTCTGCTTCACTTCCAGTAATAACTTTAGCGTTTATCAGGAATGGCAGCGCCCATTTGAGAAATTCATCAATGGTAAGGGCACGAATTTTATCGCCATTAATAGCCTCGAGCTTTTTCATATCAAATCTAGCCGGGCTGCTGTTCACTCGTTCAACTGTAAACAAGGAGACTAATTCATCCATAGTGATGTTTTCTTTATCATCA
>CALPKA020000045.1 GCA_943324025.2 Bifidobacterium breve
AATTCTCCTGCTTTATGCTTACACCATGGCACAAATGATTCACTTCGTCAGACATGGCGAGGTTCATAATCCAGAGAAAATTCTTTATGGACTACAACCAGGATGGCGTTTGAGCGAACGTGGTAATCAAATGGCACAAGTTGTGGCTGAATGGTCTAAAGATTTAAATCTCGGAGCAATTCATTCCTCGCCTCTACAAAGAGCACAGGAAACTGTTGCACCAATTATTAATACCCATAAGCTTTCATTAAATCTTGATAGCAATTTGATCGAAGCCAGTAACGTTTTCGAAGGTAAGAAATTTGAATTAGGAAGTGGAGCGCTTAAACACCCAAAATCCTGGCGCTATTTATATAACCCGTTTAAACCTTCCTGGGGTGAGCCATACGAAATAATTATTAACAGAATGTTGAAAGCTCTTTTTGCTGCTCGTGATGCGGCTGCAGGCAAAGATGCTATTTGTGTTTCTCACCAACTTCCAATCTGGATTTTAAGGTCAGCAATTGAAGGACGTAGATTAATTCACGATCCAAGAAAACGTCAGTGCACACTGGCTTCTGTCACATCTTTTGAATTAGATAGTGAAGGCATGGTCTGTGGTGTTTCTTATAGTGAGCCTGCCAAACATTTATTACCGCCGCAAAAATGAAATTAATTTCAATACTTCTTTCAGCTCTACTTTTAACCTCTTGCGCAGGTGGTGGAGTTTCTTCCCAAAATGAAAATTCATTTATATCAGGAAGTGGAGTTGCAACATTTGTTGAAAAAGCTGATCGAAAAATAGCACCTATTTTGTCAGGTGAAACTTTAACTTCAGGACAGATGACCTTAAATAGAAATCAAGTTACCGTAATTAATGTTTGGGCATCTTGGTGTGCTCCGTGCCGGGCAGAGGCACCAGTGTTACAAGAATTTTCTGTTAACTATCCAGATGTGCAATTTGCTGGGATATTAACTCGCGATAATTTGTCTTCAGCAAAGGCATTTTATGAAAATTTCAATCTTACCTATCCAACCTTTATCGATGATTCACTACTGCTTGGCTTTGGTGGTTCACTCATTCCAAATGCCATTCCTACCTCTTTAATTCTGGATAGAGAGGGAAAAATAGCAGTCAGAATTAGCGGGGAAGTGACAGTTGCTGGTTTAAAGAAAATGTTGGATAAGGTGTTATCAAATGATTGAGTTCTTAATTAACCAAATCTTTGATGCAAACTTGTTGGTTGCCATGTTCATTGCGGCTCTGGCCGGTTTGATTTCTTTTTTCTCACCTTGTGTTATCCCATTAGTTCCAGGATATCTTTCTTATGCATCGGGCATGAGCGATGTAAAAAGCAGAAGTCGAGTTTTTCTTGGCTCAATACTGTTTGTTCTGGGATTCACTTTCCTCTTTGTTTCTTATGGAATTTTATTTGGAGAACTGGGCTCGAAAATATCTGAGAATTCCAGGCTGATATCAATTGCACTCGGTTGTTTAACTATTGCTTTGGGCTTGATATTCCTATTGAATGAAAAGTTTTATCGAAGCTTCAAACCAGCTTGGAGAATGCGTAGTGGATTAATTTCAGCACCTTTACTTGGCTTTGCATTTGGTATCGGATGGACTCCTTGCATAGGTCCAACTTTGGGGGCTGTTCAAGTTCTTGCAATTCAAAGTGCTACTGCTCAACGAGGAGCAATCCTTTCAGCTGCCTATTGTCTTGGCCTTGGATTACCATTTATTTTAATGGGATTATTTCTAGATAAAGCTGAACCAATGCGGAAATTTATTTCAAAGCGTGGAAACCTAATTACAAAAATAGGTGGGTCGCTACTAATACTTATTGGGTTATTACAAGTTAGTAATCTATGGGACCAATTTATGAATAGTTTACGAGATCTAATTAGCGGATTTATACCAATAATATAATGAGCACAGTATTAGATACCCGATCATTTTTACGTTGGTGTTGGCGTCAATTAACCAGCATGCGTACAGCTTTAATTCTTTTGCTTTTACTTGCAATTGCAGCGATTCCGGGCTCGCTGTTTCCTCAACGTAGTCAAAACCCAATTCAGGTAAAGCAATTTTTTGCAGAAAATCCTGAGACTGCGATTTGGCTTGATCGCCTAAGTCTATTTAACGTTTTTAGTTCACCATGGTTTAGTGCAATTTATCTTCTCTTATTCATCTCTTTAATCGGATGTGTTCTGCCCAGAAGTATTGAGCATTTAAAAGCAATTGGAGCTAAGCCACCTTTAACACCGAAGTATTTGGATCGCATGGAGTTCTACACTGAAATCAAGAAAATTGATCTTGATAAAGTTGAAAAATTCTTACGAAAGAAGCATTTTCGTATTAGAAGAGATGAAAACTCCATTTCGGCTGAAAAAGGCTACGCCCGTGAAACAGGCAATTTGTTATTTCACTTATCACTAGTTCTGATTTTACTCGCAGTTGGTATCGGTTCTTTATTGGGAAGCCGTGGCGATGCAATAGTTAATGTTGGCGATAGGTTTATTAATACTCCAACCTCTTATGACATTTTAAGTTTTGGAAAATATCAAGCAGAGGATTCTTTACCGCCTTTTTCTTTAACTGTTACAGATTTCAAAGCTGAATATGATCCAGTAACCAATGCCGCAATTGATTATGAATTAACTGTTTTAACAGCCAACCCCGCTGGATCTAAAGAAATTAAAAAAATAATTAAAGTAAATCAACCCCTTGCATATGGCAGCACCAAAATTTACTTGCAGGCGAATGGTTACTCTCCAATTGTTATAGTTCGCGATAAATCAGGGAAAATTATTTTTGATGGACCAACTCCATTTCTTCCACAGGATGCAAACCTTTCTTCAATTGGAGCAATAAAGATTCCAGATATGGATCCTCAAATTGGATTTGTGGGTTCATTCTTACCAACTGCAGATCGGGATCCAATCCGAGGTGGCTTTTCTTCTTATCCTGAAGTTTTAGATCCACGGTTATTAGTTTCGATTTGGAAGGGTGATTTAGGTCTAAACACTGGTATCCCGCAATCTGTTTACCGGATTGATACCAGCAAAATGGAGAGAATTGGATTGAAAGCTTTAGTTTTAAATGAAAGTTATGATTTTGGTGAGGGCAGCATCACATTTACAGGATGGAAATCTTGGGTTAACTTACAAATAGTTAATGATCCTGGTAAAGGTTTTGCACTTGTAGGTGCAATACTTGCGATATTAGGTTTGTTAATTTCATTGTTTACAAGGCAACGAAGAATTTGGGTTAAGCAATCAGGAAAGACCCAAGTAGCTGGCCTTGCTAAGAATGGAATACCCGGGTTAGAGCAAGAAATTGATGAGTTGGTTAAGGAGATGAGCAATGAGCGATAATTCAGCGGCGCTGTTATCAAATAATTTAATTTATGCAGCAATGTTGTTCTATACACTCGCTTTTTTTGCTCACGCTGTTGAGGTCGCATGGTCAGTCAAAACTCCAGCCAAAAGTGTGAAAAAAACCAAATTAGATTTTTCAAGAACTGAAAGAATTGGACGATTAGCTTCAGCTTTTATGGTTATTGGGTTTTTATTTTTACTTCCTGGAGTTGTATTCAGAGGAATTTCTGCTAATCGAGTCCCGTGGGGAAATATGTATGAGTTTTCAATTACTGGAGCACTAGCATTTAGCGCCGCTTATTTATTCGCGCTAAAAAAATATAAATTAAGGTGGCTTGGACTTCCAGTAGCAATTTCAGTTCTATTGACATTGGGCACAGCGGTTACTCTGCTTTATCGGCCAAGTGCCCCATTAATGCCCGCTTTAAAATCTCCTTGGCTTGCAATCCATGTGTCTGCTGCAATTATTTCTGGAGGAGTTTTCCTGTTAGCAAATTGCATCGCGGCTACTTATCTAATTTTAGATCGCTATGAACAAAAAGGTGTGCGCCCTGTCTGGGCAGAAAAGTTGCCTTCGCTAGAAGTATTGGACAATCTTTCTTATCGATTAGTTGCTTTGGTATTTCCACTTTGGACTTTTTCAGTAATTGCTGGAGCAATTTGGGCTGAAGCTGCTTGGGGACGTTATTGGGGTTGGGATCCAAAAGAAACTTGGGCATTTATAACCTGGGTTGCATATGCAGCTTATCTACATGCTCGAGTAACTATTGGTTGGAGAGGAAGAAAAGCAGCTTGGCTGTGTTTGTTAGCCGGCTCAACCTTTTTGTTTAATTACATTTATATAAATGTTTGGGGCACAGGCCGCCATACATATTCTGGTTTATAACTTCCTTAAGAAATCAGGATCATCATCTGGCGGGATAATTCGCCCACGCCCACCTCGATTTGGTCTTGGTCTACGTGGTCGTCCAGCTATAAACCAAGCAATATCACCAATAAATCCAGTCAGAATTATTATTAATAACCAAGCCCATTTAGGAAATCTTCTAACTTTATCCTGTGGTGTCATAGCGCAATCAATCAGCGTATAGATGTCTAAAACAATCACCAAGATAAGTAGGTATTTGATCATGCCCTTAGTTTAGCCTTTTTAGATTACAAAAGCGCAAGCCAGCAAGATTGACATAAATAATTGCAGATTTGCGGTTTTCTTTAAAACCAAGATTAACTCGGGTCCGACTGCTCCGCCGCTGACTCTCTTTGCAACTTGGAAAGTAAGTGGCAAACAAAGCGCAGTTAAAAATGCAAATTTATTAATAAACCCTGCCGAAATAGCCAATACTTGAGAGGAGGTAACTAAGAACACAAAAAACTTTCTAGTATTTTTCTCACCTATTTGAACAGCGAATGTGCGCTTACCTACCTTGGCATCTTCAGGTAAATCCCTTAAGTTATTCACTGAAAGAATTGCACATGAAAGAGTACCTATTGGTAATGATAATAAAATAATTTGCCAATTGATTTGTTGAGTTTGAACGTAATAACTTCCAATCGTGGCAACTAAACCAAAGAAGACAAAAACTGAAATTTCACCAAAGCCAAAGTAGCCATAAGGTTTTTTACCACCCGTATATCCCCAGGCTGCCCAGATTGAAATTGCACCAACGGCAACCAGCCAATAAGAGACATTTATTGCAAGAAATACTCCAGATATTGCTGCAATTATAAAAGATAAGAATGATGCATTTTTTACAGATTTCGCACTTGCTAAGCCAGAGGCTACCAATCTGATTGGACCAACTCTGTTGGTATCGCTTCCTTTAACACCATCTGAGTAGTCATTTGCATAATTAACTGCAATTTGTAGGAATAGAGAAACTATTAAAGCCAGTGCAGCGTTTATCCAATTAATAGAGTTCGCATACACGGTACCTACAAGCACTGGTGCTATTGCAGCTGGCAGAGTTCTAACTCGGGCTCCGATAATCCACTTATTCATTTGGTCTCTATCTTTTTTGCGATTTCAGCAGCCATGATTCGATCTGGTTTTCCTAATGTAGTTCTTGGAATGGATTGAAAAACAAAGCTCGATTTAGGTGTTAGTACTGGTCCAAGAGCAGCTTTAATTTTCACTAAATCAACCGCTGTCGTACTTGCTAAACACAACATTTGACCCCATTTATCATCCGGCATGCTAAATGTAATTATCTCAGCGGTAGGTATTATTTTATTTATTTGAGCCTCAAC
>CALPKA020000046.1 GCA_943324025.2 Bifidobacterium breve
AGGTAATCCTGCCAGTTGTGTTGACATTGATGCTGCGTTAATCGCAATTACGTCATACATATGATCTGGATTTAATGCCATAACAGTTACAACGATTTGAACCTCATTACGTAATCCCTTAATAAAGGATGGTCGCAATGGGCGATCGATTAAACGGCAGGTAAGGATTGCATCCTCAGAGGGACGGCCTTCTCTACGAAAGAATGATCCAGGAATTTTGCCAGCGGCATACATTCGCTCTTCCACATCAACTGTAAGTGGGAAGAAATCAAATTGATCCTTCGGATTTTTTGATGCAGTAGTTGCAGATAGCAACATGCTGTCATCATCTAAGTACACAACAGCGGTTCCCGCTGCTTGCCGAGCTAGTCGGCCAGTTTCAAAGCGGATCTCCCGCTTTCCAAATTTACCGTTGTCTATTTTTGCAACGGCTGATTGCACATCTTGACCCTCCATGGGTCATCTCCATTTCTCAACACTTTAAATCTAGAGAATGGATCTTCGATCGAAGTTCACGGAAAATCGTTTTCCGGAAACCACTACCGAGGACCAAAACTCTTAGCGATAAAGTTTTTTGCTGATTTTTATTTAACGGCGAAGATCGAGCTTTTCGATAATCGCTCTATAGCGCTCAATATCCGTCTTGGCGAGGTACTGCAAAATCCGACGACGCTTACCGACCATCAATAACAAACCACGACGGTTGTGATGATCCTTCTTATTTGTCTGCAAATGTTGTGTAATCTCATCAATACGCTTTGAAAGAAGTGCTACCTGTGCTTCTGGGCTACCTGTGTCAGTTGCAGATGAGCCGTACTTGGTAATGATTTCCTTTTTAACCTCTGGCGTTAATGCCATTTGTATTGCTCCTTCTGTCTGTCACGAGGGCCTCGGTGTTATTCACGAAGGCGCACCTTCTCGCTTTAGTGGGCCAAGATTACCAGCGCCGGTAGAGATACTTAAAATCGAGGGCTATTTGAGCGTTATTTGCGGGTTAATTCTCGAGCTAAATCACAATCTTTTTTCATCTGCACAAGTAATGCTGGCAGATCATCAAATTTCAAGGTGTCACGCAATCTGAAACCAAATTCAATTTTTGCCTCTTGTTCATATAAATCTAAACCAACCTCATCAATTGCATAAGCTTCTACTTGCCTTCCTCGCGCACCTGGAAAAGTTGGATTAGTTCCAATTGAAATTGCAGCTTCCCACCTTTTATCTCCCACACTCAACCAACCAGCATAAACACCATCAGCTGGAATTGTTGCTAATGAATTAAGACCAAGGTTTGCAGTTGGATAACCAATCTCACGACCACGTTTTTCACCATGAACTACTAAACCTTTTAGATAGAAATTCCGAGTCAACAGTTCATTGGCTCGTTCGATTTCACCATCAATGACTAAGTTTCTAACTCTAGAAGAGGAGATCGTTGATCCTCTGTTCTCCTGCAATTTTACGATTGAAACTCCGAAACCGTATTTTGGGCCAACCTCTGATAAATACTTTGGAGTTCCTTCTGCCTTGTAGCCAAAATTAAAATTCTCACCAATTACCACATGTTCGGCAGCAAAGCGGCCAACTAAAATATCTTCAATGAATTGATCTGGCGAGAGTAACGAGAATTCTTTATTGAAGTTGATAACCTCCACAAAACTTGCTCCGGCTTGCTTCAATAAATTTACTCGATCTTTTAATGTAACCAACTGGGTTGGCGTTCGCTCTGGAGCAAAAACTGAGGTTGGATGTGGGTCAAAAGTAACAATTGTTACCTCACCTTGATGTTTTGCGACATCAATAATTTGTTGATGGCCTGCATGAACGCCATCAAATATTCCAACTGCCAAAACCTTCTTCATCTGCCTATTGTTTCACAAAACATAATTAGCTATTGGCCTTAACCAAAATAGGAGCAGCAATGATTTTGCTTCCTTGCGCTTTATTTTCAAGGAGCGCTAAAAACTCCCCTTGAGCATCAAGAGCTGCAACCACACCCGTCTGTTGATTTTGATCAATTGTCCTACCAAACAGGATCTCCCTACTTTCTGAAAAATCCAACCTTCTAATTGGGAAGAGTTTCTCAATAACCTCTGCGATAGAGATAAGTTGTGCATCTGCAATATCTTGACACTGCTCCAGCGTAAATGGAGAAACTAAAGTTCTTCGCAGTTGAGTTAAATGCCCACCCACCTCTAGCTTCTCCCCTAAATCTCTGGCAATTGCTCGGATGTATGTGCCAGCTGAACAAGTTACTGATAGATCAATTTCAATTGATGAAGCAAGGTGAGAGATTTGCTTTACTTCAATCTCATCAATTGTTATATCTCTTTCCGGAATATCTACATCCTCACCGGCACGCACTCTGGCATGAGCTGATTTTCCATCAATCTTTATCGCTGAAACCGAGCTAGGTCTTTGTTTTATATTTCCAACAAAACCAGCCAGTTGCTCTTTAATTTGTGAATCTGTAATTAACTGCAATTTATTTTCAGGGGCAGTAAATATCACATCCCCTTCTTTATCATCTGTATGGGTTGCACTTCCAAGTGAGATTTTTCCTTGGTAGGACTTTTTTCCATCAGTAATGTATGTAAGAAGTCTGGTCGCAATACCAACACCCAGCACTAATACGCCAGTTGCCATCGGATCTAAAGTTCCTGCATGCCCAACTTTTTTAGTATCAAGTTTTTTACGAGCCATAGCCACAACATCATGGCTAGTCATTCCACCGGCTTTATCAACTAATAGAAAGCCATCCATCACATCACCGATTAATTATGTTTTTTATAAGGATCTTCAGCGACAGGTTTTGCTGTAGCTCTTAATTTTGCAAGCTCAGCATCTGCCTTATGCATCTGTTCAATTAAATCATTCATCGCAGATGCAGAATCTTCCATTCCATCTAAGAAAAATTCGATAGATGGAGTTACTCGCAAACCAAGTGCTCTGCCAACCTCAGAGCGAAGCATTCCCTTTGCGCTGGTAAGTGCTGCTGCTGTTGCCTCATGAGCTGCTGTATCACCTAAGACAGTGTAAAAAATAGATGCTTGCTGCAAATCACCAGTAACGCGAACATCGGTGATAGTTACAAACCCAAGTCTTGGATCTTTAACCCGCGACTCAAGAGCATTAGCAATTATCTCTTTAATCCGATCAGCAACTTGAAGAGGACGTTTACTTGGCATTATTAAGCCCGCTTTTTCTCACGGATTTCATAAGCTTGAATTACATCTCCAACCTGTAGATCTTTAAATGATCCAAGACCGATACCGCACTCATATCCCTCGCGAACCTCAGTTGCATCATCTTTAAATCTACGTAGAGATTCAATGCTTAAGTTTTCACCAATCACAACACCAGCTCGAAGTGTTCTAACCTTGGCATTTCGACGGATATTTCCATCTGAAACTATGCAACCTGCAATATTTCCAAACTTACTAGATTTGAAGATATCTCGGACCTCGGCATTACCAAGCACTGCCTCTTCATACTCTGGCTTAAGCAGTCCCTTAAGTGATGCTTCGATCTCTTCGATTGCTTTATAAATAACGGTATAGAACTTAACTTCAACGCCTTCTTGCTCAGCAAAAATTGCAGTCTGAGGTTCAGGCTTAACGTTAAATCCAATAATTACTGCAGTAGATGCAGAGGCCAAAGTGACGTCATTCTTGGTAATAGCACCAACACCGCGGTGAATTACTCTTAGGTCAACTTCGGTTCCAACATCTAATTGAACTAATGCATCTTCTAGAGCTTCAACAGATCCAGATACATCGCCCTTTAGAATCAAATTCAAAGTAGTTACCTTTGATTGTTCTAAGAAGTCTTCTAGTGAAACCTTCTTGCGTGCCTTAGCCAAGGATGCATTACGAGATGCAAGTTGACGCTTTTCAGCAATCTGACGAGCAGTTCGATCATCTTCGGCAACAATAAATGAATCACCAGCTCCTGGAACGGAGGTGAAACCAAGAACTTGTACTGGGCGAGAAGGACCTGCCTCCTCCAAAGTTTGTCCATGCTCATCTAGCATCGCACGTACGCGACCATAAGCACCACCGGCAACAATTGCATCACCAACATGCAAAGTTCCGCGTTGTACTAACACAGTAGCAACTGGACCACGGCCTTTATCTAGATTTGCTTCAATTGCAACACCTCTTGCGATGTCATCTGCAATTGCGCGTAAATCAATTGCTGCATCTGCGGTAAGCAAAATTGCATCAATTAAATCATCAATACCTTTGCCAGAAAGTGCCGAAACGTTAACAAACATGGTTTGACCGCCGTACTCCTCAGCGATCAAGTTGTACTCAGTTAGTTGTTGGCGAATCTTGTCTGGATTAGCACCTTCTTTATCAATTTTGTTTACAGCAACAACAATTGGAACATCAGCTGCTTGTGCGTGATTTAGTGCCTCAATTGTTTGAGGCATAACTCCATCGTCGGCAGCAACAACTAATACTGCAATATCTGTCACCTTTGCACCTCGAGCACGCATTGCGGTAAACGCCTCATGGCCTGGTGTATCAATAAATGTAATTGCGCGTTGAGCACCATTATGTTCATGGTGAATTTGATAAGCACCAATATGTTGGGTAATACCGCCAGCTTCAGACTTAATTACCTCAGTCGAACGAATCGCATCAAGTAATCGAGTCTTACCATGGTCAACATGTCCCATCACGGTCACAATTGGCGAGCGCACAACCAAATCCTCTGGATCAATCTCAGCTAACTCTTGCTCTAAGTTGATATCAAACTCTTCTAGCAACTCACGATCTTCATCCTCAGGACTTACGATTTGAATTACAAATCCAAGCTCTGCACCAAGCAATGTGAAGGTATCTTCATCAACTGATTGAGTTGCAGTAACCATTTCACCAAGATGAAATAGTGCTGAGACCAATGCTGCTGGATCTGCCTTTATCTTCTCGGCAAAATCCATCAAAGTGGCTCCACGGCGCATACGAACTACAGTTTTGCCATCGCCATGTGGAACTACTGCCCCACCTAATTGTGGTGCTGGTAAATTTTCAAAATCTTCGCGTCTTTCTTTCTTACTCTTTTGTCCGCGACCTTTGCCTTTACCTTTTCCACCTTTACCAAATGCACCTGCGGCACCACCACGTTGTGGTGGACGTCCGCCGCCTTTTCCACCAAATGGTGAACCAGATGGTGATGCAGATGGTGAACGGTATGGAGAGTTTGATGTTCCACCGGGACGAGTAGATGAAGGAGCACCAGAGTTTGGTCTGGCATCTCTTGATGGTGGTCGTGCTGCAAAACCTGGGCGGACAGAACCAGGACGTGCACCTGACATTGGTGGACGTTGTCCTGGTTGTAATTTTCCAGGAGTTCTTCCAGCTTCACCAGGACGAATTGGCCTAGCAGGTGGACGTGGTCCGCCACCACCTGTACTAAATGGATTGTTGCCTGCTCTTGGTGGACGTGGCATTGCACTTGGTGTGCTTGGTGCATCTGGTGTAGCAGAGAAAGGATTATTAGTACTTCTTGGCGCGGCAGGAGTTGTAGGACGAGCAACTGGTGTTGCATCTTCAATCATTTGTTGTAACTCTGG
>CALPKA020000047.1 GCA_943324025.2 Bifidobacterium breve
ACACATAGCTCAACCGAACTAGCATTGGCTACCACTGTTAAAGACCTAGGAAAATTGCCGGTAGTAACTGACGTGGCAAGTGTGCTACGAGTTGAAGGAAACATCTAATGGGTTTGTTTGGAAATAAGAAAGTACATCAATGGCGCGGTGTAATTGAGGAGTACCGTCATTGGTTACCAGTAAGTGATACAACTCCAGTTGTTTCTTTGCGCGAGGGTGGTACGCCACTTGTTTATGCAAATACTTTGTCAGAGATGCTAGGAAATGATGTTTGGCTAAAGGTTGAAGGAGCCAATCCAACTGGGTCATTTAAAGATCGCGGAATGACGATGGCAATTTCCAAAGCTGCAGAAGAGGGTGCAAAAGCTGTTATCTGCGCCTCAACTGGAAACACAAGTGCAAGTGCTGCTGCTTATGCAACTAAAGCGGGAATGAAACCTGTTGTATTAGTTCCGCAAGGAAAGATTGCAATGGGCAAACTTGCCCAAGCTATTGCACATGGAGCAACCCTTTTGCAGGTTAAAGGCAACTTTGATGATTGTTTAATGTTGGCAAGGCAGTTATCAGAAAATTACCCAGTCTCACTCGTTAACTCAGTTAACCCATATCGAATTGAGGGCCAGAAGACTGCAGCATTTGAAGTTGTGGACATGTTGGGATTTGCACCTGATATTCATGCAATGCCAGTTGGAAATGCTGGAAACATAACTGCTTATTGGAAAGGTTATCAAGAGTACAAATCAGCAGGAATGTCTCGTAATCTGCCAATGATGTGGGGATTTCAAGCAGCAGGTGCAGCACCTATTGTTAAAAATAAAATTGTTAAAAACCCAGAAACAATTGCAACTGCAATCAGAATTGGAAATCCTGCTTCATGGGATCAAGCAGTGGCAGCAAAGGTTGGATCTAAAGGCTTAATTGATTCGGTTACAGATAAAGAGATTTTAAGTGCATATCGGTTAGTTGCTGCGAAAGAGGGCGTATTTGTTGAACCTTCAAGTGCGACTGGTATTGCTGGATTAATTAAATTAAAAGGCCAGAAGAAACTTCCTAAGGATAAAACTATTGTTGTTACAGTAACTGGCAATGGTCTTAAAGATGTTCAATGGATACTAAATACTTCAAACAAGCCGATTGTGATTCCAGTAGATGTTAAGAAAGCTGCGAAAGTTATTGGACTTAAGTAATGGCTGCTAAACGAAATGCGAGTGGCTTAACCTTTAAAGCAACTATGGCACAAGTTAGCGTGCCGGCAAGTAGTGCAAATATCGGGCCTGGCTTCGACAGTTTTGCAATTGCATTAGAAATGCGCGATAGATACGCAGCACAAATTTTAGATGATGAATCTTTTGATGTAGATGTAACAGGTGAGGGTGCAGATCAAGTAAAGAAGGATGCAAAGAATTTAATCATTAAGTCCATGATGCGTGGATTTGAACATATGGGTGGCAAGCCACGAGGGATAGCTTTAAGAGCATTGAATGTAATTCCACATGGAAGAGGACTTGGTTCATCAGCAAGTGCAATTGTTGGCGGCTTAGCCCTTGCTCGATCTTTGGTCTTAACTGGTGAGCAATATATGAGTGATGAGGATTTGATTACTTTAGCTACAGAGTTAGAAGGACACCCAGATAATGTTGCTGCTGCATTTTATGGTGGCGCCACTATTGCTTGGCTTGAGTCTAAAATAAATTCAGAAGGTTTAAGTTCAAATGTTGGTAGAGCAGTTAGCTTAAAAGTTGATGATCGAATAAAAGCTTTACTACTTGTACCTGAGAACCAGTTATCAACTGCGAAGGCTAGAAAACTTTTACCTGAAAGTATTTCTCATCAAGATGCAGTTCTAAACTCTTCTAGAACCGCTCTACTTGTTCATGCATTAGCCGAGCGTCCAGATCTTTTGTTTACTGCAACTGAAGATTTATTGCACCAAAAGTATCGAGAAGAAGCTATGCCAAAATCTATTGCACTTGTTGAAAAGCTAAGAGGTGCTGGTCTGGCTGCGGTGGTATCTGGCGCTGGCCCATCAGTTATGGTCCTTTACTCAGGTGCTGAGGATGAGATTGATCAGATTCAATCAGTTTCCCCTGGATTTACTGCGATGAAGTTGGCAATTGCGAAAACTGGGGTTCAGTAGCAGGTATTTCGGATTCTGCCCGGGTGTGGTAGATTTGCACCTGTCGGAAAGTGCGACAGATAAATAAGTCAAAAAATCCCAAAAAATAAAAGTATTTTTTCACGGGGTATCCCTCATACGGGTAAGAAATAATCTAACGAAAGAATGGCAATATATAAATGGCAGAGAAGAAATCAACTAACCGCGCAGACGCGGTTGAGTTAGTAGATATGGCAATAAGTGATCTTAAGAAGGTCGCGGTTCAATTAGGAATTGAAAATGCCACTACTTTAAAAAAAGCAGACTTAGTCCAATCTATTGGTGATCTGCAGGCCGCTAATCGTGAGGCCGCAAAAAATGAACGAGAGGCTCGTCGTATGGAACGACAGAACAATCGAAATAACCGAAACAATAATGCTGAGGCTGAAGAGAGTGATTCCAGCCAAGATAGCTCATCAAATAATTCAAACAATAACTCCTCAAATAGCTACTCAGATTCAGATCGCGGAGACAACAACCGTCGCTTTGGAAACCGAGATAACAATCGACGTGATCGTGGACGCGATCGAAATCGTGATCGAAATCGTGACCGAGGTCAGCGTGAAGAGCGTGAGATCCAGATTGGCCCAGATGATGTTTTGCTACCAGTAGGTGGCTTGCTAGATATTTTAGATAGCTTTGCATTTATCAGAACTGGCGGATACTTACCTTCACCTAATGATGTTTATGTTTCACTTCAACAGGTTAGAAAATATGGATTGCGCAAAGGCGATGTTATTACTGGATCAGTTCGAGAGCCAAAAGAAGGCGAACGACGTGAAAAGTTTAACGCCCTCGTTAAAGTTGAAACAGTTAATGGAGTTGAGCCAGATAACGCTAAAGAGAGAGTTGAATTCTCTAAATTAGTTCCGCTATACCCACAAGAAAGATTACGTCTTGAGACTGAACCAAATATTTTAACCACAAGAATCATTGACCTGATTTCACCAATTGGTAAAGGTCAGCGCGGACTTATTGTTTCACCACCAAAAGCTGGTAAAACGATGGTTCTTCAATCAATTGCAAATGCAATTACGACAAATAATCCTGAATGTCATTTGATGGTTGTGTTAGTAGATGAGCGTCCTGAGGAAGTAACAGATATGCAAAGATCTGTTAAGGGAGAGGTAATTGCCTCAACTTTTGATAGACCTGCAGATGATCACACAACTGTTGCAGAGCTTGCAATTGAGCGAGCCAAGCGATTAGTTGAATTGGGTCATGATGTTGTTGTACTGCTTGATTCAATTACCCGTTTAGGTCGCGCATATAACATTGCTGCACCTGCCTCGGGAAGAATTCTTTCTGGTGGTGTGGACTCAGCTGCGTTATATCCACCTAAGAAATTCTTTGGAGCTGCTCGTAATATTGAAAATGGCGGTTCTTTAACAATTCTTGCTACCGCTTTGATTGATACTGGTTCGAAGATGGATGAAGTTATTTTCGAAGAGTTTAAGGGCACCGGTAATATGGAATTAATCCTTAACCGTAAATTTGCAGATAAGCGAATTTTCCCAGCCGTAGATGTAGTTGCATCTGGTACTCGTAAAGAAGAAATCTTGATGGGCACTGAAGAGCTGAGCATTGTTTGGCGTCTTCGTAGAGTGTTACATGCACTTGAGCCACAGCAAGCACTTGAATTGCTACTTGAGAAGATGAAGGGAACTAAATCTAATGTTGAGTTCCTACTTCAAATTCAAAAGACCACAGCAGGTGGTGATTCACCAACAGCTTCAGGAAACGGTAAATCAGATAGCGAGTAGGCTTAATTTTCGCCTAATTTTGACGCCATCACCTGAGCAGTTATTCTTAACCCCTCTAGTACTTCACTAGTCCTACTGGTTCACAGATTTTCCGAAGAGGTAAATCTGATCCAGTAATAATCAAGGAGAATCATGAAGAACGAAATCCACCCACAGTATGTTGAAACCAAAGTAACTTGTGGTTGCGGTGAAGTTTTCACAACCCGCAGCACAAAAGAAAATGGTTCTATTTATGTTGAAGTTTGTTCAGTATGTCACCCTTTTTATACCGGCAAGCAGAGAATTCTTGACACCGGCGGTCGCGTAGCTAAATTCCAGGAGCGTTTTGGAAAGGCAGATAAGACCGGCACTAAGTAGTTTTCTTAAAGAGAGCGCACACACATCAAAAGATGTGGTGCGCTCTCTTTTTTAATTCCAATTCAGATTTAGAAAGGAGGATCAGATGGAACGGTTTGCAAAAGTTGATGAGTTGTTAAAAGAGTATGAATCTCTTGAAGCCCAAATGGCTGATCCTTCGATTCATGCTGATCAAAACAAAGCCAGATCACTTGGAAAAAGATATGCCCAGCTTGGTCCAGTAATTGCAGGTTATCGAGCATATAAATTGGCAGAGGATGATTTGGCGGCTGGAAAAGAATTAGCTGAAGCAGATCCAGCATTTGCATCTGAAATTTCTGCACTTGAATCCGCTAAAGATGAAGCAGCAGCCTTGCTTGAAGAATTATTGCTACCAAGAGATCCAAATGATGATCGTGATGTAATTATGGAAATTAAAGCAGGAGCTGGTGGAGATGAGTCAGCAATTTTTGCTGGTGATCTGTTTCGAATGTATTCAAGATTTGCAGAAAAGCAGGGTTGGAAAGTTGAGGTTATTGATACCACTCCAAGTGATATGGGTGGTTATAAAGATATGTCTGTGGCGATTAAATCCAAAGGTGTTGCAAAACCAGGCCAAACTCCATATGCAAAATTAAAGTTTGAAGGTGGAGTACATCGAGTTCAACGAGTTCCAGAGACTGAATCTCAAGGTCGAATCCACACCTCAGCAGCAGGAGTTTTGATTTTGCCAGAGGCAGAAGAGATAGATGTTGATATAAATATGAATGATTTAAGAATTGATGTTTATCGTTCCTCAGGTCCGGGCGGACAAAGCGTTAACACGACTGACTCAGCAGTAAGAATTACTCACATTCCAACAGGAATTGTGGTCTCATGTCAGAATGAAAAAAGCCAATTACAAAATAAAGAATCAGCTCTTCGAATTTTGCGTGCTCGAATGCTCGCCGCAGCTCAAGAAGAAGCAGAAAGAATTGCATCAGCAGAAAGAAAGAATCAGGTTCGAACAGTAGATCGAAGTGAGCGAATTAGAACTTACAATTTTCCAGAGAACAGACTTAGTGATCACCGAGTAAATTACAAAGCAAATAATCTAGATGCAGTTATGAATGGTGATTTAGAAGCAGTGATTCAATCTTTAATTGATGCCGATCGGACCTCAAAACTAGCTGCAGGTAACTCTTGAAAGAGCTGCTTAGGGCAGCGTTTTCGCAATTTGAAAAAAACCAGATTGCGACGGTAGATGCTGAGTTACTTCTTGCTCACCTGCTTGGAGTTTCTAGAAAGCAGATACAC
>CALPKA020000048.1 GCA_943324025.2 Bifidobacterium breve
CACATTCTTAGATCGTTTCTCCCGCCAGCGAATAATTAGAAATTGTAATTACCTAAGGGCGGCTAATTTATTAATAATTGCCTGGTTAATTAACAACAGCTCAACTGGATTAATTCTCACATTATTTGTTTTATTTGCCTTTGGTGTTAATCGATTGATTTTATCTGGACTTTCAGCTGGATTACCTTTACTGGTAAAGAAAGAGGAGTTGATCGACGCAAATGCATTAGCGGTAACTGGTGGAACAATTTGGGTTGTAATTGGTGGTGGCATTGGAATTGCAATTAAAAATCTGCTTAGCCAATCTTCAAATGCAGATTTTGCAGATGCCATAGTTATTTTGGTTGCATCTGCTGGCTTTTTTACAGCAGGACTTGCCACCTATCGATTAAATAAATATGAGATCGGGCCAAGTGAGAATGAAACACTAGATCATGCCCGTGGCTATAAAGATGTATTAGAGGGATTAAAGATTTTAAGAGCTCATTTTGATACCTTGGTTGGAATTTTTGCAGTTGGAATTCAAAGAGGTGGCATAACTGCTTTGACTTTGATGGCTTTATTGTTAGAAAGAAATGCATTTAATGATCCGGCAGATCCAGACGCAGGTCTTGCTGGTTTTGGAATGGCACTTGCTATTGCTGGTATAGGAATTGGACTGGGTGCAATAATTTCACCATATGGCGTAATTAAATTTGGTCGCCACCGATGGATGCGCCTTTTAATGTTTTTGTGTATTCCGCCCTTATTAATTTACGCTTTAAATGTTAATGAAATTACCATGATTGGTAGCGCATTTTTAGTTGGGTTGTGTGGCCAGGGAATTAAAGTTACAAATGATGCCCTGGTTCAATCAAAAATTAATGATGAGTTTCGTGGCCGAGTTTTTGCCTTTTATGATGTGGCAGTTAATGCTGGAATTGTAATTGGCGCAATCGGAGCGGCTCTTCTCTTACCTGATAATGGTGTGACTGCAGTATTGCCAATCACGATCGCTGCCTTTTATTTGTTTGCCGCATTATTTTTAATGCGTAAAACTAATTTTGCCCCTTCCACCAAGTAAGTAACTCTGCAGTGGCAGCCTCTTTGCCAATAGGCCCCTTTTCTAATCTCAACTCAAGTAAGAAGTCATATGCTTTTCCAACAGTTGGTGAAGGCTTGATAGCAAGAATTTGCATAATCTCTTCCCCTGATAAATCTGGCCGGATTTTGTCTAACTCCTCTTGCTCCATAAGCAAAGCAATCCGCTCTTCAAGTTGATCATAAGTTTTAGCTAAAGACTCCGCCTTCTTTTTATTTCGGGTTGTGCAATCAGCCCTGGTTAGTAAATGAAGGTGGGTAAGTAATGGACCAGCATCTCTTACATATCTTCTAACAGCAGAATCAGTCCATTCACCAGAGCCATATCCGTGAAAGCGCAGGTGAAGGAAAACTAATTGAGAAACATCTTCAATCATGTGGTTATCAAAACGAAGTTTCTTCATTCGCTCTTTACACATTCTGGCCCCAACAACCTCATGGTGATGAAATGAAACTCCACCGCCTGCAATTAATTGCTTTGTTTTTGGCTTGCCAATGTCATGAAGTAATGCGGCAAGGCGCAAGGTTAAATTTGGTCCGTCCAATCTGCTTTCTAAGCCAATTGCTTGCTCTAAAACAGTTAGTGAGTGCTCATAAACATCTTTATGGTGGTGATGTTCATCAATTTCAAGTTTTAACTTTGGCACCTCAGGCAGGAAGTAATCAGCTAAACCAGTTTCAACTAAGACAGTTATGCCAATTCTTGGTGATGGGCTCATTAAAATCTTAATGAACTCATCGCGGATTCGCTCAAATGAAATTATCTCAAGCCTTGTTGCCATGCTTTTAATTGCCACCAAAACAGATGGATCAATTTCAAAATTAAGCTGGCTCATAAATCTTGCCGCCCGCATCATTCGAAGTGGATCATCACTAAAGGATTCTTCGGCCTTTCCTGGTGTTTTAATTAATTTATTTTGTAAATCTGCAACACCATTGAATAGATCGATAAAGGTTGGCTCAGGGGTGGTTAGCTCAAGTGCCATTGCATTGATTGTGAAATCTCTTCTTGCTAAATCACCTTCGATAGTTTTGCCAAACTCAACATTTGGTTTACGAGAGGAGCTGTCATAACTTTCACTTCGATAAGTTGTAACCTCAACTGTGATCTCACCTTTTTTTCCTGCCACAGTTCCAAATGCTGCGCCAATATCCCAAACAGAATCAGCCCATTTATTTAATATTTTTTCACAATCTTTTGGATGAGCATCGGTTGTGAAATCTAAATCATTTCCAAGTCTGCCTAAAATTGCATCGCGAACTGGTCCGCCAACTAAAGCTAATTTATATCCAGCAGATTTAAATAAGGATGCTAACTCTGTTGCCTCAGGTGCTCGCGAAGTGAGAGTGGTTATCGCAAGTTGGGCGGCTGCATCGATTGGTGTTTTCACGGTGGTACTAGGTTAGAGCAGGAAGCCTTGGAGCCGAGTGGGCAATACCCGAGTCATTAGCAGTTTGAGGCAGTATCCTTACGATATGACCCCAGCAGATAATGCGGGTGGCAATCAGGATTTAGGCAGTACTCGTAAGGGTGCGCAAAATAGTAGTTCTGGTAAGCCCGCTAAAAAACATAATTCACCAAACCGCAAAAACAATAAGGGTAATCAGGGTGGAAAAAATAACCCACGGGTTAAATATGCAAAACGAATTGATGAGGTAAGTGCTGGAGGTTTAGTCGTTGATAAAACCGGCACCAAAGGTTTATTAATTGGCAGATTAGATCCTAAAGATGCATCCCATGAAAGATTGCTTTGGTCACTACCAAAAGGTCATATTGAAGAGGGTGAATCACCAGAGCAGGCTGCAATCCGTGAGGTTGCTGAAGAAACTGGCATTAAGAGTGAGATTACAAGATCTCTTGGTGTGATTGATTTTTGGTTTATGGCTAGCGGAAAAAGAATTCATAAAACTGTTCACCACTTTTTATTTACTGAAGTTGGCGGCAAATTAGCCCCGCAAGTAACTGAGGTTGATGATGTTGCTTGGTTTCCGATCGAGGAGATTGTTAGCAAACTTGCCTATCCGGATGAACGAAAACTTATTGCAAAATCAGGACAGCTAGTACCGTGAAAAAGATTTGGGTTTTAATAGCCGCGCTATTAATTCCACTTACCCTCTCGCCGGCTGCTAGCGCTGTTCAAGAGGTTGTGATTTCAGAGCCAACTCATCGCTTATCAGATGGTGTTTTCTTTGATGATCTACTCGCAATAAAACTTTCACCAACTGGCTCACTAGGAATATTGGTTTATTCAAACTCAAAAAGTGTTCGCTCTTGGTTAATTGATCCAGCGACAATCGAAGAGATATTGGCTATGAGCAATGGTTACGGAGTTTTAGATGGGGCAACACCTACTGGACAGCAAATTGCAAAGGATTGGTTAGCCCAATTTGAAAGAGTAAGTAAAGGACAAAGAATTTACTCACTTACCTACGGAAACCCATCAAATTATTGGGTTGACCAATTATTGAAAAATGAATTACAAACTATTAAATCTGGTGGAAAAAATGCACTTGAACAAGCGCTAATAAGATCAACTTCAGAAAGTGATGCGATAAATGGTGAAAAGCAGCCACTTTCTAAATCAAATATTAATTTAATAAAGTACATGCAGCGGCAGATTAATTTGTTGGGTACGGTAGTTGATAAGAATGAGTTACTTTCCTATCAATTAAGAATTAGCCAATTATTAAACCCAGATATCGATAAAGAAAGCATCTCTTATTTACTTAAAGATTTTGATAAATCAATCACTGGTATGAGAAACAAACTAAGAGTTACAAAATCAAAATTCACTATTACCTCAGCAAAAGAGGAGTTACCAATTACCTTGGTAAATAACTTTGATACACCAGTGAATTTAAAGCTAAGCATTAGAGCAATTAATAGCAAGGTGGTTGCATCTTCGGTGGATAAGATTCAGTTAGAGCCAAATTCAAAGCAACAGGTGCTGCTACCAATTGAGGTATTGGCCAGTGGAGAATCGGCCTTACTTGCCCAGCTTACAAACCTAGATAATCGACCAATTGGGTATCCGGTAAATATAAATCTAAAACTTTCAGTAATTAGCCCCGTCGCCACATGGATTACCTCAGGTGCTGCGGTACTTTTATTTTTGGCAGCAATTGTCCAAAGTGTCCGTAGGGTAAGGCGGCGAAAGTAATGTCAGATAGTCAATTAGTGCGCGCATCCTCTGTGATGGCAGTCGGCACTATCGCCTCCCGAGTAACAGGATTAATCCGCAATTTGTTAGTAGTTGCTTTATTGGGAACCGCACTCCTTGGCGATACCTACAACGTTGCCAACACAATGCCAAATATTTTATATAACTTGCTAGTTGGTGGGGCGTTAACTGCAGTTTTTGTGCCACAAATAGTTAGATCATTAAGAGATTCAGATGGTGGTAACGCATTTATCTCAAGGTTGTTTACCTTAACAATTACATTCTTATTTTTGCTTACAGTTCTTGGCATTGTTTTTGCGCCACAAATAGTAAATATCTATGCCCCAGATTATGCAGGGCGAACTGAATTTGATATCACTGTTTCTTTGATGCGTTACTGCTTGCCACAAATCTTCTTTTTAGGACTGTTTGCTTTGCTTGGCCAGATTGCAAATGCTAAAGGTAAATTTGGACCGATGATGTGGGCCCCGGTGATAAATAATTTAATCACAATCGCATTATTTGCATTTTTGTTATCCAACAACCAAAACCTAAGCGTTAACAATATTTCAGATGATCAATTGTTGTGGTTAGGTCTTGGTACGACAGCTGGATATCTAGCCCAGGCTGTAATTTTATTTCCAGTCATAATTAAAAGTGGTGTTAAGTTATCTTTAAAGTTTGATTGGGTGAATGCTCAAATTATTAAATCGTTTAAACTTGCTGGCTGGAGCTTTGTTTATGCCTTAATCTCACAACTTTCATATCTTGTCACAATTAATATTGCTACCTCTGCTGCAATTAATGCCGCATCCGACGGCGTTACTACTGGAGTTGGATACACCCCTTATGCAAATGCATATTTGGTTTTAATCCTGCCGCACTCAATTATTGCAGTTTCAATAGTCACCGCATTACTTCCTAAAATTTCTAATTTAGTAATTGATAAGAAGTATTTAGAGATCACAAATGCAATGAGTATGGCGATGAAATTAATTGGGTTATTTACTGTTCCAGCAGCAATTTTGTTTTTTGCATTTGGTGAATTAGTTTCAAATGTTTTGTATTTTGGTATCTCAACCCAAGATGCAAATTATTTAGGTTTAACTCTGGCAGCTTTTGCCTTTGGGTTAATCCCAGTAAGCATAAATCTGGTGCTACTGCGCGGGTTAAATGCCTTTGAGAATCTAAAATCTCAAGTATTAGGCAATTTGATTATGAATGTAATCTCTGTTGCACTTTCACTGTTGGCAGCTGCTTACTTAGAACCCA
>CALPKA020000049.1 GCA_943324025.2 Bifidobacterium breve
ATGCAATTTGCTCAGCCCTTGATCTATCTCTTTCCACAATCTTGGTTGATGTTGCCACTGTGGTTAAAACCCACGAATCCCCAGTACTAACAATCTCGACTTTGCAAGTGGTAGAGACCGCAGCTTAAGTTGTCTGCCCAGCCGGCGCTGGCGCCATACGCCCGCCAAACATCTGTTAGCAACAAATCTCGAATTGCAATCTTCAATGGTGCTAAATCTGTAATTTGCGAGGTTGGAAATTACCAATCAAATATCGCTGAAATAGCACTTAGGTCGCAAGTCTCTAAGGCAACTATTTATAATCAATTTGCTGACAAGGCTGAGATGATGGAGTGTTTGGTTGAGTATGAGGTTGAGAGATTAACTCAAGTAGCACTGGCAGCCTCATCCCGCGAAGAAGCGCTGTATTTATTATCTACTCAAATTAGCCAAGATCTAGCTCTTAGAAAATTAGTTGAGTCTGATCCTCTAGATATTGCATAGCTTGTCACAATATCAACCCACCCAACATGGGTATTGGTTCACCAAGGCATTGCCAAGGTTTTTGGAGCAGATTCAGCTGTTTGCGGTGTAATTCTTAGGTGGTTAATTGGCCAAATACCTTCACCAATAACTGAGGATGAGTCCCGTACTCAATCCAAGCGCTTAGCAAGTACTTTGTTTCATAATTAATTTAGATTCTAAAGTTTGTTATGCGCATCTCCGAACTTCGCAATCGAATAGCTGAATACTTCCCAGATCCAGATACCTATTCCAGGGATATCATCCACTCAGAGTTGGGTGGGATTAGCGTTAACTCAGCTATTGAAATTGGCATGGAGCCGGATGAGATTTGGAAGGCGGTCATCCGCCATAACCCCTCGATGCCGGACCGATACAGATAACGGCGTGTCTTAGCCCAAAATTACCCCTTCGAACAGTTGTTCGATACACTTAACCTGCCCAACCAGAGCGGTTCCACAGTTCCGCTGGCCAACCGAGCCAGCCGTCAGTGATGTTCCGTACCTTCTGGACCGAACAATATGACCTCGCCTTAGGAGTTGAAAAACCTAGAGCTGGTCAAGGAGATGAAAGGAAACAAATCAACTATGGCCTCTGCAAATAGAGAACCACAAGAAGATAAAAAAGAAGATAAACGATCTAGCGATCGTGCTAAATCCCTAGATACCGCCCTTGCCCAAATCGAGCGTCAGTTCGGTAAAGGATCGGTAATGAAAATGGGAGATCGCAAAGCTGTTGCGATGGAGGTAATCCCAACTGGTTCAGTTGCATTAGATATTGCTCTTGGCGTCGGTGGTTTACCACGCGGTCGAGTAGTTGAGATCTACGGTCCAGAGTCATCAGGTAAAACAACTGTGGCTTTGCATGCAATTGCTAATGCTCAAAAAGCTGGCGGCATTGCTGCATTTATTGATGCTGAGCATGCACTAGATCCAGAGTATGCAAAGAAACTTGGCGTTGATATTGATGCCCTTCTAGTTTCACAACCAGATACCGGTGAACAGGCACTTGAGATTATGGATATGTTAGTCAGATCAGGTGCGATTGATATTGTCGTAGTTGACTCAGTTGCAGCATTGGTTCCAAGAGCTGAAATTGAAGGCGAGATGGGTGACTCACATATGGGTCTACAAGCTCGTTTGATGTCACAAGCACTTCGAAAAATGACTGGTGCATTGCATCAATCAAATACCACTGCGATATTTATTAACCAGTTGCGCGATAAAATTGGTGTTTTCTTTGGTTCACCAGAGACAACTACAGGTGGAAAAGCGCTTAAGTTCTACGCATCTATTCGTATGGATGTTCGCAGAATTGAAACTTTAAAGGATGGTCAAGAGGCGGTTGGTAATAGAACCCGCGTCAAGATTGTTAAGAACAAGGTTGCTCCACCATTTAAGCAAGCAGAGTTTGACATCATCTACGGCGTTGGAATTAGCCGTGAGGGATCATTAATTGATCTTGGTGTTGAAGCTGGAATTGTTAAGAAATCTGGCGCCTGGTTTACCTACGAAGGTGATCAACTAGGTCAAGGTAAAGAGAATGCTCGTGCATTCTTAATTGATAACCCAGATCTAGCCAATGATATTGAGACCAAAATTCGGGCATCATATGTTCCAGCCGAGATCGACCCTGCATTAGTTGCAGCAGTTGATGAGGCCACAGCTGATGTTGAGTTCTAATCTCTAATTCATTCAAAAATACCTTGAAGAAATCACAAGAGGTAGTAGCAGATCCCTACTCCGAGGCGATGTCGATTGCGTTGTTCGCACTTGCACCGCGCGCAAAGAGTAGGGATGAGCTATTTAAACAATTATTAAAGCGCGGGGTGGAGTCTGAAACTGCAAATGCTGTTTTGGATTCACTGGAGTTGCAAGGGCTTTTAAATGATCTAGAGTTTGCAAAATTGTGGAGTGAATCAAGGCAGCGCAGTAAGAAGTTAAGTAAGCGGGTAATTGCAACTGAGTTGCGTGGCAAGGGAGTCGCGCAAGACATTATTACTGAGGTAATTGAAGAAATCGATGATGAAACTGAGTACGCCCAAGCATTCCTGCTTGCCGAGCGAAAATATCGATCTATCTCTCATTTAGATCCTGAGGTTTCATATCGCCGGATCTCAGCATTATTGGCCCGTAAAGGTTATGGCCATGGACTTTGCGCAAGAATTATGCGGGAGTTAACTGGCGTTAATTAGCAAGTAGAATTAGCCATATGCCTACTTTCGTGGTTGAGACTTACGGCTGCCAGATGAATGTTCATGACTCTGAACGAATTTCAGGTCTGCTAATTGATGCTGGTTACACCCAAGCTTTGGCCGATTCACAACCTGATCTTGTTGTTTTCAATACCTGCGCAGTTAGAGAAAATGCTGATAATAAATTGTATGGAAACCTATCCTTCTTAGCACCTCGCAAAAAAAGTGATCCAAACTTTCAAATCGCAGTTGGTGGATGCATGGCGCAAAAGGATCAAGATGCGATTATTAAGCGCGCTCCTTATGTTGATGTAGTTTTTGGAACACATAACATTGGCTCGCTGCCCATACTATTAGAACGAGCTCGAATCGAAGAAGCATCTCAGGTTGAAATAAAAGAATCACTAGAACATTTCCCCTCTACCTTGCCGGTTAAGCGAGACTCAGCATTTTCTGCCTGGGTATCTGTCTCAGTTGGCTGCAATAACACCTGCACATTTTGCATAGTTCCTCAATTGCGCGGAATCGAAAAAGATCGCAGCATGGATGAGATTATGAAAGAGGTTCGGGCGTTAGTTGATCAAGGTGTTATTGAAATTACCTTACTTGGACAAAATGTGAATGCCTATGGTGTTGATTTTGGTGACCGCCAGGCCTTTGCCAAATTACTTCGTGAGTGCGGAAAGGTGGATGGTTTAGAAAGAGTTCGCTTCATGTCGCCTCATCCACGAGATTTTACCGATGATGTAATTGATGCGATGGCACAAACTAAAAATGTGATGCCACACCTGCATATGCCACTTCAATCTGGCAGTGATCAGATTCTGCAAGCAATGCGCCGTTCATATCGCAGAGATCGATACCTAGGAATAATTCAAAAAGTTAAATCTGCAATTCCAAATGCGGCAATTACTACCGACATAATTGTTGGATTTCCAGGAGAGACTGATCATGATTTTGAACAAACCATTGATTTAGTATGAGAGGTGAAATTCTCCGCCGCATATACATTCCAATACTCCAAGCGACCTGGAACTCCTGCTGCAACCATGCCAAATCAAGTATTAGATGAGGTAATGGCAGCTCGCTATAACCAATTACATAAGATCCAGCAGGAGATATCTAAGAGTGAGAATGAGAAACTAATTGGTCAAAATATTGAGCTGCTAGTTTCTAGCAATGAAGGTCGACATGATGTTAATGAAAACCGAATGAATGGACGAAGTGAGGATTTCCGATTAACCCATTTTGATAACTCAGCAAAGTTGGCAAGAGCTGGGGATTTGGTTCAGGTCAAAGTTGTTGAAGCTTATGCAAACCACATTGTTGCCTCATCTCCAATATCTGTTAAGAAAACTAAGGGAGCGGATGCGCATGCTGCCTGGGTTTCTGAAAATGGTGATAAACGAATTTTGCTTGGTATTCCGACATTAGCCTCACTTAAATCTTTATGAGCCTAGTAATTATCTGTGGTGCTACCGCAACTGGAAAGAGTGATTTAGCAATTTCAGTGGCAAAAGAGATAAATGCTGAGATTGTAAATGCCGATTCTATGCAACTTTATAAAGGTATGGATATTGGCACAGCAAAGCTTTCGCTTTTAGAGCGAGATGGAATTAAACATCATTTACTTGATGAACTTGAAATCTCTGAAGAGGCAAATGTATCTTGGTATCAAGGGCAGGCTCGAAAGGTAATAGATAATTTAATTGATAGTGGAAAATCTGTTGTGGTGGTTGGCGGAACTGGTTTATATATAAAAGCAATATTGGATGATTTAAATTTTCCAGACACCGATCCTGCTGTGAGGCAGAAAATTACAGATGAAGCTCAAGTATTAGGTAATGATCAGATGCATGCTCGACTTGCTACTTTAGATCCTGCTGCCGCACTTGCAATTCCAAAAGAAAATATTAGACGAGTTATCAGAGCCCTAGAAGTTATTGAAATTACAGGTAAGCCATTTACGGCAAATCTTCCCAAAGAGGCTAGTACCAAGTATCCAAATGCATATCAATTTGGATTGGTCTTAGATCGAGAAAACCTTGATGAAAAAATTGATCGCCGGGTTGAAGGAATGTGGGAAAAAGGATTTGTTCGCGAAGTTATGCAGTTAATGACTAAAGGCTTAGAGAAGGCGACAACGGCCAAGATGGCGCTTGGCTATAGCCAGATAATGAATTACTTAAATGGGGATTTTGATGAGAGTTTTGCTAAAGAGGAAACCAAACGCGTAACCCGGGCCTATGCCCGAAGGCAAGAAACCTGGTTTTCACGGGATAACAGAATCAAATGGTTGGCCCCTGAAAGTAATCAAGGCCGACTAGAAAAACTCTTGGCTAGTATTAATTAATGATGAAGGCAACATATGGCCACGGCACACATAATGATTTTGTGTTGGTCTTTGATGAGGCAGATCAGATTAAATTTACGCCAGAGCAGATTAAGCGAATCTGTGATCGTAAAAATGGTATTGGTAGTGATGGCCTAATTAGAATTGTGAAGATTGATGGAGCCTGGTTCATGGATTATTTAAATGCCGATGGCTCACAAGCTGAGATGTGTGGCAATGGAATTCGGGTAATGGCTCGGTATTTAACAGATAAAGGACATCAACCAAGTGGAATTTATCCGATAAATACTAGAGATGGGCGTAAGTTTTTATCAGTTCCAGAATCTGGTGATATCACTGTAAATATGGGAAAGGTTAGCCAAGTTCCTGGTGAAATAAATGTTTCAACTGGCTCTAACTCATTTACAGGATTAAACATCGATATGG
>CALPKA020000050.1 GCA_943324025.2 Bifidobacterium breve
GAAGGTTGGAGTAGCAGTAAAGCCAGGTACATCCTTTTCTTTGGTAGAACCCTTTATTGAGCAGATTGACCTTCTATTGGTTATGACTGTGGAGCCTGGTTTTGGTGGGCAGTCATTCATGCATGATCAAATGGATAAGGTTAAAACTGCTCGCTCTAGAATTGAATTAATAAAGGGCACTAAGCCTTTAATTCAAGTTGATGGTGGAATTTCACTTGAAACAATTGGAGAAGCTGCCAATGCAGGAGCTAATTGTTTTGTCGCGGGGAGTGCAGTTTATAAATCAGCAGATCCTGAGAATATGGTGCAGATGTTGCGCAAATCTGCCGAAGAGCATTTTAAGTACTAAATATATATCCCCATTAAAAATAGTACTGCAGATAAATCGGCAGTGTTGAGAGTAGTATTAGCTGAAGCTGCAACTTTTGGTTTTGCATTGAACGCGATACCTAAACCAGCAGTTTTGATCATTTCCAAATCATTTGCGCCATCACCAATAGCCACGGTTTGATCAAGTGAAACATTTTCTTCTTTTGCAAATTCTTCAAGAGCTTGTCGTTTAGCGGCAGCGTCGATAACAGGCCCTTCCAATTCACCTGTTAATTGACCATTTGCAGTTTTGAGTTTATTTGCACGAAAGAAATCTACATTTAAATCTGTGAGCAGAGGTTCGATCACGTTTATAAATCCACCAGAAACTACACCTACCTTATGACCTTGCTTATGTAGTTCAGCGATCAAAACCTTGGCCCCTTTTGTAAAGGTAATCTCTTTTCGAACAACCTCTAAGATATTCTCCGGCAAACCTTTAAGCAGCGCCACTCTTTCAACGAGCGCCGATTTGAAATCTATCTCGCCATTCATTGCCTTGCGAGTCAATTCCGAGACCGCTTCAGATTTGCCTGAGTGATTTGCAAGTAGATCAATTACCTCTTGTTCGATAAGTGTTGAATCCATATCCAAAATAACGATTCGTTTTGAACGGCGTAAAGACCCACCAGGCTCAACAGCTAGATCTATGTGATTATTGATAGCGATGGAGGTGAGTGCTTCCTGTACTATTTTTATTGAATCGTTGGGGATTGTTAAATTCATCTCTATGGCAATTACTGGATTTCGCGCAGTTCGCTTGATAGCGGTTATGTTTCCACCCAATCTTGCGATTTCAGATGCTACGGCGGATAGGCCAACCGGCTTAATTTCACTGCCAACTATTACCACTCTAAGGTTGTCGGAAGCATCTTCATTTATATTCGTTTGAACAAAATCAATAGCAATATCTAGTTGCAGTTTCTCTTGCAGTAGGTCTAAATCGCTTGCAATTGCTTCGGCGTGAGCTTCATCAAGGGTAATAAGCACTGTTAGAAGGAGCCGGTCGCGAATTACTAGTTGTTCAATATCTAAAATATTGACGGCAAATTCAGAGAGCGTACTCATTAAACTTTGGGTGATTCCTGGCCTATCTTGGCCGGAAACAAGTATGAGACCAGTGAAGCTCTCTTTTTTATCGATCGGCATTGGGTCAGATTAACCATATTCAGAGCCAAGGCGAGGTATCTTTCACTCCTATGAGCGCCATTCTGGAATTATCAAGCATCAGCGTTCAAAGGGGCGATCAGATAATCCTGGGTCCTTTAGATTGGCAAGTGTTAGAAGGTCAGCGTTGGGTTGTTTTAGGCCCAAATGGCGCAGGTAAAACTACTCTGCTTCAAATCTGCTCATCACTTATTCATCCAACAACTGGCTCCATATCAATTCTTGGGCAAACCTTGGGCAAGGTAGATGTATTTGAACTTCGAACCCGTATTGGCCTAACTTCATCCGCATTAGTGGATCAATTACCATCAGATGAACTAGTTATGGATGTAGTTTTAACTGCAGCTTATGCAATGTTCGGCCGTTGGCAAGAAAAATATGATTTATGGGATGAGTCCCGGGCTATGGCATTGCTTACCGCACTTGGTGTTCGAGAGCTAGGTAATAGAGTTTATGGAACCTTAAGTGATGGAGAGAAGAAACGTGTGCAAATTGCAAGAGCGCTTATGGCAGACCCAGAGCTTATACTTTTAGATGAACCTGCGTCAGCATTGGATTTAGGAGGAAGAGAGGATTTACTAAAGCGGATTGAAACCTTCTCAAAAGATCCTTTAGCCCCAGCTACGGTAATCGTCACTCATCACATTGAAGAAATTCCTTCTGGAACTACCCATGCCCTACTTTTACGTGATGGCAAAACTGTCGCTCAAGGAGAAATTGAATCGGTGATTAATGATGAGAATTTAAGTGTTGCCTATGGTTTACCAATTTCTGTTCAAGCCGAGCATGGTCGGTATTTTGCTCGTGCCCGTTAACCTTCAACAGCACCTTCCAGAAGATTGGTCAAAGATAGTTGATTTAAATCTACTCAAAACTATTGAAGCGCAATTAGGTGAAGATTTCCTGCCAGAACCCAATAATGTATTTAGAGCTTTAACTTTAGCGCCCGAAAAAGTTAAGGTTTTAATAGTTGGTCAAGATCCATATCCAAATGCAGATCATGCAATGGGACTAGCTTTTTCAGTGAACAAAACTGTTTCAGCGTTACCTGCTTCGTTGAAAAACATATTCAAGGAATTGGAATCAGATCTAGGTGTGGTTAGAACAAATGGAGATCTAAGCGACTGGGTTGATCAAGGCGTATTGCTTCTTAATACCACTTTAACTTTTAACCCAACACAACCACGTCAACATCTAAATATTGGTTGGGATTTGTTTACCAAATCAATCATTGAATATGCCGGCAAAAACGGTGCGATCGGAGTTTTGTGGGGAAACCATGCAAATGCGATGAAAAATTTCTTTTTACCAGATCGCGTTATTACCTCTGTTCATCCAAGTCCACTCTCGGCCTATAAAGGGTTTTTTGATTCCAAACCATTTAGCAGAGTGAATCAGATACTTACCAAACAAGGAATTTCTGAAATTAAATGGTAAAGGGGCGAACCTTTCGGTCCGCCCCTTTGTTTAGATCTTTTATGCAGTCCAAATATTAATTGGAGATTGCAAGAAGTAGACCATAAATAGACCAGCTACTATCCAAAGTAGAGGACTAATTTCCTTTGTACGTCCCTGGAACAATCTGATTACTACATAGGAAACAAAACCTGCTCCAATACCTACAGAAATATTGTAGGTAAATGGCATCAAGATAATTGTTAAGAATGCAGGAATTGCAATTCCAAGATCATCCCAATCGATTCCCTTAATTTGAGTCATCATTAAGAAACCAACGATTACCAAAGCTGGTGTTGCAGCCTCGTAAGGAATGATTGCAACTAGTGGAGCTAAGAAGGTTGTTAATAGGAAAAGAACTCCAGTTACAACTGAAGCTAAACCTGTTCGTGCACCTTCGCCAACGCCAGAGGCTGATTCGATATATGAAGTGTTTGAAGATACTGATCCTGCACCGCCAGCGGCAGCAGCAATAGAGTCAATAAGAAGAATGCGATTAGCACCCTCTACATTTCCATCTCTATCTACAAGACCTGCTTGGCTACCAATTGCAGTCATAGTTCCCATGGTGTCGAAGAAATCTGCTAGTAGTAATGTGAATACAAGCAGAACTGCGGCCACTAGAGAGATTCGATCAAATCCACCGAGTAGATTGAAATCTCCGATGATGTCGAATTTAGGAGTAGCTGCTACCGATTCAGGCATTGCAGGAACATTTAAGTTCCAGCCCTTAGGGTTAACTTCACCAGTTGCTCCATTAAATAGTGGTCCAATTTTGAATGCAGACTCAATTGCAATCGCTGCGGCAGTTGCGGCCACGATTCCAATAAGAATTGCAGCTTTTACTTTCTTAACTGTTAATGCAATTGTAAGGAATAATCCAAAAGCAAAAACAACTACAGGCCAACCAACTAGATTTCCGTTGTCGCCTAAAGTAACTGGTACAGGTCCAGTTCCGGTTCTGCGAACAAAACCAGCATCAACTAAACCGATAAGTGCAATGAATAGACCAATACCTACTGAGATTGCGATCTTTAATTGGGTAGGAACAGCGCGGAAAACTGCTGTTCTGAATCCAGTTAGAACCAAAATCAGGATGATTAATCCTTCAAGTACAACCAAGCCCATGGCATCTGCCCAGGTCATTTTAGAGGCGATACCAACAGCAACGAATGTGTTTAAACCTAATCCGGTTGCAATGGCTAATGGAAAGTTAGCGACTACGCCCATCAAGATGGTCATAACGCCGGCAATGAGTGCGGTGGCTGCTGCAACTAATGCAAGATTAGGTGCATCTCCGCCGCCAATGTATTTTCCATCAGCATCTTTTGCTAAACCGATGATGAGTGGATTGAGCGCAACTATGTAGGCCATGGTGAAAAATGTGACGACTCCGCCACGAACTTCACGAGCTACGGTTGAGCCACGCTGACTGATTTTAAAGAAACTATCAAGCATGGAATAGACCCTTCTGTTTTTTTAACATGGTGTTTTCGACATGTTGTCAGATGCGGTCCGACAAACCGAGGGGAGTGCTACAACCTTATTCGCTACTTACTGGTAATCCGGTCTACAACACCAAGGGAAATTGCCACAGATTGGCCAATTAAGAGCGCAAAGAGGGCTGTACCGATACCCAATGATCCACCCAGAAGGGCACCAACGCTTAACGCGATGATCTCGATGCCTAGGCGAACTCGTCCAACCCGAACCCCAGTTTTGTAGTGCAAACCAGTCATAAGTCCATCTCTGGGACCTGTACCCAGCCCACAAGTTATATATAAAGCTGATCCAAAACCAACTAGCGTGATTCCAACAAATATATAAAATAATTGAAGAGAAAGATTCTCTGTTGAGGGGATTATATGTAAGCCCAGCTCAATTGCAGTAGCGATAACTACAATATTTGCCAAAGTTCCAAATCCTGGCTTTTGGCGTAATGGAATCCATAGCAGCAGGATGAATACTGAAATAATAAAGGTAGATTCACCAATATTAAGAGGAGTATTGAGTGAGATTCCTTCCGCTAACACAGTCCATGGAGAGTTGCCTAGCGTACTCATGATTAAAAAAGCATCGCCTAGACCGAAAATTGTTAATCCAAATATCAAAATTAATAATCTTTCAAGATGATATCTACCCAAGCCCAATGACCAGGTTGATTCAGCTCGCCAAGGCGTGTGAGGAATAGTTCTTGAGGGTTTGAGCAATATTGCAATTTTTTGAATCCAAATTGAAGGATTATTCTTATCGCTCACTGGTAAACTCTATCTTAGAATCTTCTAAAGAATGGTTAAACATTGAACTTTACCTATGAGCAAGCAGTAATTATTGGGTTTATTCAAGGCTTAACCGAACTATTTCCAATATCTTCGCTGGGCCATGCAATCTTGATTCCAGCTTGGATTGGTGGATCTTTTCGCGAATTCATTAGCGAAGAAAATCAAGCTTACCTACTGATCACTATTGCAATGCA
>CALPKA020000051.1 GCA_943324025.2 Bifidobacterium breve
CAACACCACCAAGATTGATACTGGAGTTAATTTGTGGCCAGATGCTGCTGCCAGCAGGAGATAACTCAGCCCTTGCCGCCCGGGTTGAAAAACTAGAACGTGGCCAAAGCGCAGGACCAATCACAACTAGTGCGCCAGTTAAAGCTGAACCAACCAAAGTAGAAACAAAACCGGTTGAAACAAAACCGGTTGAAACAAAAAAAGTTGAAGCAAAACCAGTTGAAACAAAAAAGGTTGAAGTAAAAGAAGTAGAGGCTAAGCCAAGTAACCACAAACCAAGTGGGGCCGCAGATATCACCGCTTTGCGCAGAATGTGGCCGCAGGTAATTGAAAATGTTAAGGGCAAGCGCAGATTAACCTGGTCATTACTTGCAACAAGTGCGCAGATCATCTCAGTTGATGATGAGAATCTAACTATTGGAATTGTTAATCAGGGCGCACGGGATTCATTTATCAGATCAGAAAGTGATCTGATTTTGTCAGATGCCTTTGAAGAGGTGGCGGGAGTGCGGCGCAAGATCCTTGCAACAGTTGATACCTCCGTTGCCACAACAACAATGGCAAGATCTGATGAGGATCCATCAGATGCCAATATGCTTTCTGGTGCAGATCTTTTAGCAAGTAAATTAGGGGCTAAAGTTATTAAGGAGTCTGACTAATTTAATATTAGTTAACCAGATATGTATGAAGGAATAATTCAAGATTTAATTGATGAGCTAGGACGACTTCCTGGAGTTGGCCCAAAGAGTGCGCAACGAATTGCTTTTCATATTATTCAATCAGATCGAGTTGATGTCACCCGTCTTGCTGAGGTTTTAAAAACAGTTAAGGAACGAGTTAAGTTTTGTATTACCTGCGGAAATATTTCAGAGGAGGATCTATGCAAAATCTGTCGAGATCCAAGAAGAGATGAAACTGCTATTTGTGTAGTTGAAGAGAGCAAAGATGTGCTTGCAATTGAAAAAACTAGAGAGTTCAAAGGTAAGTACCATGTATTGGGAGGTGCGATCTCACCAATCGATGGCATAGGCCCTGAAAACTTAAGAATTAAAGAGTTAATGACCAGGCTTGCTCAAACACAGATCAGTGAAATCATTATTGCTACCGATCCAAACCTGGAGGGTGAGGCAACTGCTACCTACCTAACCAGATTGATTAAGCCACTTGGGATTAAGGTCTCTCGCCTTGCCTCAGGGCTGCCAGTAGGTGGAGATCTTGAATATGCCGATGAAATTACCCTTGGCAGAGCTTTTGAGGGCAGAAGAAGTTACGATAACTAGTTAATCTCATTATTTAAGATGATCCCGTGTCTTAATATCTGAGATAATTCCCCAAATCCATTATTTATCCATCACAATTATCCCATGGGCTTGATCGTGCAGAAGTTTGGCGGCTCCTCCGTTGCAGATGCTGAGGGGTTAAAGCGGGTTGCCAGCCGCATTGTGGCCACCAAGAAATCAGGACATCAGGTAGTTGTAGTAGTCAGCGCAATGGGCGATACCACCGATGAGTTAATTGATTTAGCAAACCAGGTATCACCACTTCCAAATGGTCGTGAGCTAGATATGTTGCTTACCGCAGGTGAGCGAATCTCAATGGCATTACTTGCAATGGCAATTTCAAATTTAGGTCATGAGGCAAGATCTTTTACCGGTTCCCAAGCTGGAATTATTACTACCTCAACTCATGGCAAGGCCAGAGTTATTGATGTGACACCGGGACGAATTCAAGAAGCATTAAAAGAGGGTGCAATTGCAATTGTTGCCGGCTTTCAAGGAGTTTCCCAAGATACAAATGACATCACAACTTTAGGTAGAGGTGGCTCTGATACAACTGCGGTTGCACTCGCAGCTGCTCTTGAAGCTGATGTTTGTGAAATCTATACCGATGTTGATGGCATCTTCTCTGCTGATCCAAGAGTTGTGCCGAGTGCAAGAAAATTATCTACTGTCACATATGAGGAGATGTTGGAGTTGGCAGCAAGTGGTGCCAAAGTCTTACATCTTCGTTGTGTTGAATATGCCAGAAGATATGAATTACCAATTCATGTTAGATCATCTTTTTCCAACAAGGAAGGAACCTGGGTGGTAAAAGATCATCCAGAAGGGGGCGAAATGGAACAAGCAATAATCGCAGGAATAGCACATGATAAAAGTGAGGCTAAGGTGACAATTGTTGGCGTGCCAGATCGCACCGGAGTAGCAGCCGCCATCTTCCAAGCCATCGCAGACGCCGACATTAACATCGACATGATTGTGCAAAATGTTTCAGCAGCCGCAACTGGTTTAACCGATATCTCTTTCACATTGCCAAAGACTGAAGGTGCAAATGCAACTGCAGTGTTAAAGCGCATTCAAGGTGAGATTGGTTTTGCATCAATTCAATATGATGATCAAATCGGAAAACTTTCCTTAATTGGCGCCGGTATGCGAAGCCACCCAGGAGTTACCGCCACATTTTTCGCTTGTTTATCAGAGGCTGGGGTAAATATTGAGATGATTTCAACCTCTGAAATTCGTATCTCAATTGTTTGCCGAAACACTGATTTAGAAAAGGGTGTTAAAGCAGCCCATACCGCCTTTGATTTAGATGCAGATCAAATCGAAGCTGTTGTTTATGGTGGGAGTGGACGATGAGTAAAAAACCTTCATTAGCTGTAGTTGGCGCAACCGGTGCAGTTGGCACCGTAATGCTAGATATTTTGTCTAAGCGTAAAGATGTTTATGGCGAGATCAGATTAATTGCATCTGCTCGAAGTGCTGGTAAAAAACTTATGTGCCGTGGTGAAGAGTTAACTGTGGTTGCACTATCTCCGGAAGCATTTGATGGAATTGATATTGCAATGTTTGATGTGCCAGATGAGGTTTCACTTCAATGGGGACCAGTTGCTGCAAGCAAGGGTTGTGTTGTAGTTGATAACTCTGGTGCTTTTAGAATGGATAAGGATGTTCCACTTGTTGTTCCTGAGGTAAATCCGCAAGATATTAAGAAGCGACCAAAGGGAATTATTTCAAATCCAAATTGCACCACCCTTTCAATGATCGTGGCAATGGGTGCACTTCATAAACAATATGGATTAAAAGAGTTAGTTGTCGCCTCATACCAAGCAGCCTCTGGTGCAGGTCAACCTGGATTAGATATTTTGCGTGAGCAGATGAATCTAGTAGCAAATACAACTGTTGGTGAAGCAGCAGGTGATTCACGGAATGTAATTAAAGATTTTGGTCCATTCTCATCTCCTCTTGCTTTAAATGTAATTCCATGGGCTGGATCATTAAAGGCAGATGGTTACTCATCCGAGGAGTTAAAGGTTAGAAATGAATCTAGAAAGATTTTAGGATTAGAAAATCTAAAGGTTTCAGCAACCTGCGTGCGAGTACCAGTTCTAACCACCCACTCACTTGCCGTGCATGCAATTTTTGAAAAAGAGGTTTCAAGATCAGTAGCTCAGGATGTGTTGAAAAATGCTGCTGGTGTTGAGTTGGTTGATGATCCTGAAAACTATAAATTCCCAACTCCTGCAGATGTAGTTGGCACAGATCCAACTTGGGTGGGACGGGTGCGTAAATCACTTGATGATCCAAACGCCCTTGAGCTATTTGTTTGCGGAGATAACCTGCGTAAAGGTGCAGCGCTTAACACCGCTCAAATCGCTGAGTTGGTCGCTGCTGAGTTTTAGTTACCTACGAAGTGAAGGTTTTGAATTTTCAGCAATGTGAATTACTGCAACTGCTAATTCAAAAACTAAACGAATCGCAAGCAAGATCAAGAAGGTAAGAATTACACCAGCTACTGCCACCATTGGAAATGCTGCATAATCTTGATTGATTCCATAAGTAGTTGAGGCGTAGATTGGAATTCCAACTGCAGCTAGTGCAACAATTGAAACAAAGTAGAAGGTGTATAGGTAGGAAGCAACTTTTCTAGTTAAGTACTCACTTAACTTGAAGTCCTTCATATGTCCAAGCACAGTCTTGATATCACTCTTCCAAGTAATCCATGCCCAAAGAGATGCAATTAAAGCAAGTCCTAAAATCAAAAGCTTTAGCGCCATTTGAATAACACCAAAGATAATCAACCAAATCGTTGATGCTTGAAAACCAGATGGCAGATCAGAGCTGGCAAGTTGGTAATTATTAATTATGGAATTGGTGATTGCAAAGCTTGCGGCTAAATAGCTTGCACCACTGATTGCATAGAAAACAACCTGATGAGTCTTATTTAATGGTGCTTTTAAGAAATTAACTAATCCGGTCAAAAGATTTGCTACTCGTGTCTTTTGCACAATAATTGCAAGCACTAGCGGAACTAGCGCAAGGGTTGAAAGAGCTTCAACATATGGTGATTCACCAGTTCTGAAAAATACATTCTTAAATAATGTTGAAACTGCAACCTCATTTGATCGCCAAGTATCAGTTAGCCAAACTAAAAAGTAGATACGGGTAACTAAGGCAACTACTGATAAAAAGGCACGCATTTCAAGGTTTTGGGCAAAGATGGCAAAAAACAAAGCTAAATAACTAACTAGCAACCAGGTTAAACCAGTTGAGCTGCTTACGGCATTGAATGTATCAAAAGGATTTGAGTAATCATTGAGTGTGTACCAATAGAAGGTATCTGGAATTACAAGAAGGAGTGCGATAGCAAGATATAGGCGATGTAATTTATTTGAAATTAGATTCATACTTTAAGCCTACCTTACGCAGTTAATGTAATAAGGGAGATTTCAGGTGGGCAGGCAAATCTAATTGGTGCAAATGGACTCATTCCCATGCCAGCTGAGACATTTAGCCATGGCTCATCATTGACCTTAGTAATGCCACGAGATCGCCAATTTTCTAAATCACAATTTGTTGTTAGTGATTTACTGCCACCAAACCAAGGAACTCTCACCTGTCCACCATGAGTGTGACCGGCAAAAATTAGATCTAATTCATCTTGCGCCATTGCAGCTATTACTCGCTCATATGGTGCATGTGTTACACCAATAGAAATATCACTCTTTGCACTCACCTGACCTGCCACCAAAGGATAATTATCCAACTCAAGATGGGCATCATCTGTTCCTCTTGCCTCAATCACACTGCCATTAACTTTGATCATTACCTTATTATGATTTAAATCAAGCCAGCCTCTTTTTGTTAAACCATTTCTTAACTTAGTTGTTGGTAATTTCTTTCCAAGCTTTATATTTCCATGATCTTTGCGCAGATATGAGAATGGGTTTTTAAACTTTGGCGCGTAGTAATCATTTGAACCAAAGACAAATAATCCTGGCAGATCCAATAAATCATCTAATGCATTCAATACTGGCCCAACTGCATCTGGATGGGCTAGAAAATCACCGGTACTAATCACCAAATCAGGTGCTAAATTAATAAAGCTTTTGATCTGCTTGATCTCACGTTTTTTATTG
>CALPKA020000052.1 GCA_943324025.2 Bifidobacterium breve
CATTTCTCAGGCACGCTGTGACCGATGTATTTATTTAAAAATGCGGTAACGCTGGCACCAATTACTGCAATCCAAATTGCACTCATTTTTTTACTCCAAAAATTACTGCAAGCAACACTGTAGTAATAATTGGTATGCCGGCTGGGGCGATTGGCGTCAAAAGCAAAGCCCATGCAATTGCTATGGCTGAGACTAAGAATTGTTTTTTATGCTTAAGTCTTGGCCAGATTAATCCACAAAATGCTGCAGGAACTGCTGCATCTAATCCCCAAACTGAGGGATCGCCAATCGCGCTTGCACCTAATGCACCTAAATAAGTAAATAAATTCCAAAAAATATAAACTCCAACACCAGTTATATAAAAGCCTCGCTTGCGATCTTCATCATTTTCCTGAAGTGTTGCAACTGCCGTTGATTCATCAATTGTAATTTGAGCAGCTAAAACTCTTTTTAATCCGCTAACTTTTAGGATAGGCGCCATCTGCAGGCCATAGAGGGCATTTCGAAACCCAAGCAAGGTGGCAGTTGCGATTGCACTAATTGCAGCACCTCCTGCGCCCATAATTCCAACAACTGCAAATTGTGATGCTCCAGAAAAGAGCAGAATTGAAAGTAAGCAGGTTTGCAGGATGGAAAAACCAGCTGTGACGCCAGCGGCTCCAAAGGCAGCCCCATAAAGTCCTACGGTAAATGCAACGCTTACTGCGGTGCGATCAACCGGGTTTTTCTTTGGATTAATTGACACGCCGACACTTTAATCCAGCCATTAACCAATCACCAAAGATAGGGTCGCAGCCATGGGTGAAGAGATCATTTTCCGAGACGATATGTCGGTTGAGCTGGTTAAATCAAGCGCGAGCGATGCCGATGTTATTTGGGCAGCACGTGTTTCAACTGCTGGCGATAAATCTTTAGAGGATGTGGGAGCAGATCCGGCAAAGTCTGAAGGATTGATTAATTACTTAGCCCGAGAGCGTCACGGTTCACCTTTTGAACATACTTCAATGACATTTTTTATCTCAGCTCCAATCTTTGTTTTTAGAGAGTTTATGCGCCATCGAATTGCTTCTTATAATGAAGAAAGCGGAAGATATCGAGAGTTAAAACCAGTTTTTTATATTCCAAGCAAGGAACGAAAGCTGGTACAAATTGGCAAGGCTGGGGCGTATACATTTGTTGATGGCACGCCAGAACAATTCGATCTTACAGTCGCAGCAATTAAAGAAACTTGTAGTTTGGCTTATGCAAATTATCAAAAAATGCTTGATGCTGGAGTTGCGCGTGAAGTAGCAAGAGCTGTTTTACCAGTCACTTTGTATTCATCAATGTATGTCACAATGAATGCACGAGCTTTGATGAATTTCCTATCACTGCGAACAGCAAGGGAAGGATCGCATTTTCCTTCTTACCCGCAGCGGGAGATCGAGATGGTGGCAGAGAAAATGGAAGCACATTTTGCCAAATTAATGCCGATTACCTACGGAGCATTTCAAAAATCTGGCCGCATAGCCCCTTAATTTCGCGGTAGCCTTTACCCATGCAAATCACGCCGCCATTTGGCCGATTAATAACCGCCATGGTTACACCATTTAAAAAATCAGGTGAGATTGATTGGGCAGGTATTGAAAGTATTGCAAATCATTTAGTTTCAACAGGTCACGATGGCATTGCCGTCAATGGCACAACCGGAGAGGCACCAACCACCTCTGATGATGAAAAAGATGAAATTGTTAAAGTAGTTCGAAAAGTTGTTGGAAGTAAAATCAAGATTATTGCCGGTGCAGGAAATAATGAAACTTCGCATTCAATTGAACAAGCACAGCGCGCAGCCAAGGCTGGTGCTGATGGCTTATTAGTTGTAACTCCGTATTACAACAAACCACCACAAGCAGGAATTGAAGCCCATTTTCGCGCAATGGCAGATGCCACAGATTTACCGGTAATGATCTATGACATTCCAGGTAGAACTGGTGTTGAAATTGAGTCAGATACGATTGTTAAATTAGCAGAACATAAAAATATTGCAGCCCTAAAGGATGCAAAAGGAAATCCTGCAGCTACCTCCTGGGTAATCAAGAGATCTTCAATACCTGTTTATTCAGGTGATGATATTTTGAATTTGCCACTTTTATCAGTGGGAGCGGTTGGATTTGTGTCAGTTTGTGGTCACACTGTTGGGGCAGAGTTAAAAGAAATGTTAAATGCCTGGTTTTCAGGTGATTCAAAGAAAGCACTTGAGATTCATCAAAAACTACTTCCAGTGTTCACTGGAACCTTTAGAACTCAAGGTGCAATTCTGACTAAAGCGGCACTAAATCTAATGGGACTTCCTGGTGGATTTACTAGATTGCCACTTGTGGATGCAACTGATGCGCAAATTGCGCAGTTAAAAGTTGATCTGCAAGCTGGTGGCGTAAAATTAAAATAATTAGATGAATCATCCCCATCCTGGTCTGCCTTACCCTGCCAAATTAGCTAAGAAAACTTTGCGCATTGTCGCTCTAGGCGGCTTGGGCGAAATCGGTCGAAACATGACTGTTTTTGAATATGAAGGAAGATTGTTAATTGTTGATTGTGGAGTTCTATTTCCCGGTGATGATCAACCAGGTATTGATTTAATCTTGCCAGATTTTTCTTATTTAAAAGATCGAATGGATGATATCGAAGCAATATTTCTAACCCATGGTCATGAGGATCATATTGGTGCTGTTCCATACCTGCTTCGCGAGCGAAGTGATATCAGAATTATTGGATCACAGTTAACTCTGGCCTTTGTTGCACCAAAGCTAAAAGAACGTCGCATTACCGCACCAATGACTCAGGTCAAAGCAGGTCAAGTTGAAAAAGTTGGCCCATTTACATTGGAGTTTGTAACAGTCAATCACTCAATCCCTGATTCGCTAGCAGTTGCAATTAAAACTCCTGCCGGAGTCATATTGCATACTGGTGATTTCAAAATGGACAAGATGCCATTAGATGGAAAGGTAACTGATTTAGAAACCTTTGCCAGATTAGGTAAAGAGGGCGTTGACCTATTTTTAGTTGACTCAACAAATGCTGATGTACCAGGACTTACAGTTGCTGAAAAAGACATTTATCCTGCATTAAAGGAAGCCATTGATAAGACGCCCCGCAGAGTTGTGGTCACCTCATTTGCTTCACATGTTCATAGAATTCAACAGGTTCTAACAGCTGCGCATGAAGCAAATCGCAAGGTTGCCTACGTTGGAAGATCAATGGTTCGCAACATGAAGCTAGCTGAAGATTTAGGTTACTTAAAAGTGCCAGCTGGATTAGTTGTTGATTACAAAGATATTGACACATTTGGCGACAAGATCGTTTTAGTTTGTACAGGATCTCAAGGAGAGCCACTTGCTGCACTATCTAGAATTGCAAATGGTGATCATGAAATCCAAGTAGGTAAGGGAGATACTGTCGTACTAGCATCATCTTTAATACCTGGTAATGAGAAGTCGGTATATCGGGTGATAAATGAGCTAACTAGATTTGGCGCCCATGTGGTTCATAAAGGAAATGCCATGGTGCATGTTTCAGGTCATGCCTCTGCTGGTGAACTTCTGCATTGTTATGAAGTTGTTAAACCTAAAAATGTTTTACCAGTTCACGGTGAATGGCGACATATGCGAGCCAACGCAGATCTTGCGATGAAAGCAGGATTATCAGAACATAATGTAGTTATTGCAGAAAATGGAATTACGATAGATGTTGCTGATGGCCATGCAGACATCTCAGGGTCAATTCCTTGTGGCTATGTTTATGTTGATGGGCAAAGTGTTGGTGAAATTACTGAAAGCTCCCTTAAAGATCGAAGAATTCTAGGCGATGAAGGATTTATCTCCGTAGTTGTGGTGATTGATTCACAAAGCGGCAAAATAGTTGCAGGGCCCGATATCCATGCTCGAGGATTTACTGAAGATAAAACTTTATTTGATGATGTTAAAGGTGATATTGAAAAAGCATTGAGCAAGGCGGTCGCCGGTGGCTTCAATGGAACACATCAACTTTCTCAAGTAGTGCGCAAAACCATTGGCAGCTGGGTAGGGGAGGAACATCGTCGCAAGCCGATGATTATTCCGTTAGTAGTTGAGGTTTAAGAGTTCTTTTTTCTTAACTTTCTTGCCAAAGTGCGTGCCGATTAAGCCCAGCATTTAACTTATTCTTTAGGCTTATCTTCTTATGGCAAAGAAAAAATCTGCAAAGAAATCCAATCTATTGGCGCCAGTACTTCGAGGTATTGGTTGGCTTTGGCGTTTGATCGCAAAAACGCTAGGTGGAATGGTCAGATTTATTTTCCGGTCATCAAAGGAGCTAGACCCTGCACACCAAAGAGATGGAATCGCTTTTTTCCTTTTTATTCTGGCAATTATCTCCGCGGCTGGAGTTTGGTTTGATCTAGATAATGTTTTAGGAAGAGCTACCTATGCATTCTTGTTTGGTGGCGTGGGAATGCTGGCAAATCTAATTCCAATATTTTTCATTTTCTTTGCTTACCGATTATTTAAATCAACTGATGAAGCCCGGGATATTGGTCGAATTACAATTGGTACTCTGCTTATTATCACCAGCACGACATCCCTTGCCCATATCGTAAATGGTTCAACTGGAACAGGTGCAACCGCTATGCGTGAAGGTGGTGGCTGGATAGGGTTTGCAGCCTCATCAGGATTAATTGCATTAGTTACTGAAATCTTGGCAATCCCAATCTTTATCTTAATACTAATTTTCGGATTATTAGTGATTACCAAAACCCCACTTTCAAAACTTTTCAGTCAAATTGCTACAGTTTTTAACTTAGGTAGATCTGGTATTAGTAATGCAAAGGCAAAACGTGCTGAACGTTTGGTTGCAGAGGATTTTGAGGTTAGTGAAAGCCCGCCATTTGAAACTCCGTTGGTAAAAGACCTAGTGCAAGAGTTTGAACCGCAACAATTAGATTATGAGGTTGAGCTAGAGGATTTTGATGAAATTACTCAAGAGGTGGCTACTGCTAACAAGCCAGCCAAACATGAAAACACTAGACCTCAACAACTACTTCTCACTTCAGATACAAAGTATGAGCTTCCGCCAGCAGACATACTCCGTGGTGGCCCGGCCGCAAAAGGTAAGTCAAAGGTAAATGAAACTGTTGTTGCAGCACTTAAACAAGTTTTCGAACAATTTGATGTTGATGCTCAAGTAACTGGCTTTATGCGCGGACCTACTGTCACTAGGTATGAAGTTGAGCTAGGAAATGGTGTAAAGGTTGAAGCTATCTCAGCGCTTTCAAAAAATATTGCTTACGCCGTAGCAAGTGGTGAAATCAGAATACTTTCTCCAATCCCGGGTAAATCA
>CALPKA020000053.1 GCA_943324025.2 Bifidobacterium breve
CATCAAAACGTTTTGATTTAGTTGCATGCTGAAGGGTAAATACAGTTTCTGGATCGAAAAGGTGTGGTTCACCCTCTCGTCGCCATTGATACTCCCCACCAATTTGTAACTTCTTTGAACCTGGAATCCCACCGCCAGGTGGATAGGCAATGTGATGGCGTTTAATAGTTTCCTGGGCAATGATTTCGATCCCAACACCACCAAGACGTGAAGTAGTCCCAACAAAATACTCCTCGATCACTTCATTAGATAGACCAATAGCTTCAAAAATTTGTGCACCCGTATATGACGCAATCGTGGAGACACCCATCTTTGACATAACCTTTAGAACACCTTTGCCCAAGGATTTAATTAAATTTCTGACAGCCTTTTCAGGTGTAATTCCTGAAATCACTCCTTGTCGAACCAAATCTTCGGCACTTTCCATAGCAAGATATGGATTGACCGCAGCTGCGCCAAATCCAATTAACAATGCAACATGGTGAACTTCGCGAACCTCACCGCTTTCAACAACTAAACCAACCTTTGTTCGGGATTTCTCTCTTATCAAATGATGGTGAACCGCTGAAGTAAGTAGTAGTGAAGGAATTGGTGCATTTTCAGCATCACCATCGCGGTCTGACAAAACTATGATTCGAGCTCCATCGTTGATGGCATTTGAAACTTCTTGCCTAATTTGCTCAAGACGAGCGACTAGAGATCTACCACCACCTGCAATTGGAAACAAACCCCGAACAACATGGCAAGCAAATCCAGGCTGGTCACCATCGGCATTCACGTGAATTATTTTTGCTAATTCATCATTATCTATTACCGGAAATTGAAGTGATATTTGCCTGCATGACGCAGGACCTGGTTCAAGTAGATTATGTTCAGGACCAATTGAACCCCCTAGCGAGGTAACAAGTTCTTCGCGGATCGCATCTAATGGCGGGTTAGTTACTTGCGCAAATAGTTGAGCAAAATAATCAAAGAGCAATCTTGGTTTTTCGGACAAGGCAGCAATTGGTGTGTCTGTTCCCATCGAACCCAATGGCTCTGCGCCATTTTTGGCCATTGGAGTGATGATCAATCTGATTTCTTCTTCGGTATATCCAAAGGCTCTTTGCCTTCTAACAACAGAGGAGTGCGGATAAACAATATGTTCACGTGCTGGTAATTCACTTAACTTCACAAGCCCAGCATGAAGCCAATCTGAATAAGGTTTGGAAGTAGCTAAATCTTGCTTTATCTCCTCATCTTCAATAATTCTTCCCTGTTCAACATCCACTAAAAACATCTTGCCTGGCTGCAATCTGCCTTTACGAGTAATTGATTCAGGTTTGAAATCTAAAACTCCAACCTCGCTAGCTAGAACAACTAAACCTTCATCAGTTACCCAAAATCTAGAAGGACGCAAACCATTGCGATCTAAAACAGCACCAATTTGAGTTCCGTTTGTGAAAGTTACACATGCCGGTCCATCCCATGGCTCCATCAGTGCTGAGTGAAAAGCGTAAAAATCTTTTCGCTCCTGAGACATAGTTTTGTGATTTTCCCAAGCCTCTGGAATCATCATTAAAATTGAATGAGGCAAACTCCTGCCACCAAGATAAAGCAGTTCAAGTACTTCATCAAAAGATGCAGAATCACTTCCAGAGTTGTTTATTATTGGAAATAGACGTTTTAAATCACCTGGTATTAGATCACATTCCAACAAAGTTTCTCGAGCGCGCATCCAATTTCGATTACCCTTAACTGTATTGATTTCTCCATTGTGCGCGATGTAGCGATAGGGATGTGCAAGTGGCCAAGAGGGAAATGTATTTGTTGAAAATCTTGAGTGCACTAAGGCTAACGAGGATTCAACTAATTGATTTGATAGATCTGGAAAAAACTCCTCTAGCTGTCCAGTTGTGAGCATTCCCTTATAAACAATAGTTTTTGATGATAGCGATGGTACATAAATTGGCAGTGAATGCTCAACTCGCTTACGCAAGCAAAACGCAAGCCGTTCTAATTCAAGATCAATTTCACCTTTAACTCCGCATATGAAAATCTGTTTGAAAGTTGGCATCACAGAAAGTGCAGTTTTGCCAATGGACTTTGTGTTTATTGGTAAGTCTCTCCAACCAAGAATTTTTACGCCCTCTTCGGTCGCAATTTCATTTATTTGTTTCTTAAGCTCTTCACTCCAGTTTTCAACAAAGAAAATGCCGGTTGCATAATTACCCTGCTTTGGTAATTCAAAATCGATAACTGAACGATAAAACTTATCTGGAATTTGAATTAATATGCCTGCCCCGTCACCGCTATCGGGCTCAGCGCCTGAAGCGCCCCGGTGTTCCAAATTTCGCAATGCAGTAAGTGCCAAACTAACAATCTCATGACTTCTAATCTTTTTTAGGGTAGCCACCATCGCAACACCACATGCATCATGTTCAAACTCAGGGTTGTATAACCCAACTGATTTTGGAGTGGCAGAAAAAACTGATTTAGAATCCAAGAAAATGGTCGCTCCCGTTAAGGGTCGGGACGACAATGGCCCAACTACTTCAAACTACCTGCAAATAGTAGCAGGGTCATCAAACTCCAGTAAGCCCTACCAGCCATCCAATTCCAGCGGTAATCGCAACTCCAAGTGCCCCACCTAGAAAAATCCTAGCAATGGTTTTAGGTATTGGAGAAGCAGCAATTTTAGCGGATATAAATCCAGCCAATATCAAACCTAATGTTGTGAAAAACAAAATCAATGCTATTTGATTTGTTGATGAAATCAATGCTCCCAGTAAGGGAACAATGCCTCCTGCTGTAAATGCAATTGCAGAAGCTACTCCAGCTTGTATAGGTCTTGCTCTTGTATGATCAAAATGGCCAAGCTCATCTCGAAGATGTGCTTCGAGCGGATCTTGTTTGTGCATTGCAGTTACAACCTGTTTCGCTAACTCTTCTGTTAAACCACGCTTCATGTAGATATCAACCAACTCGGCAAATTCACCTTCAGGATCAGTTGCCAGTTGCTTAATTTCGATTTCTCGATCTGACTTCTCAATATCATTTTGGGATTTAACAGAGACATACTCTCCTACCGCCATTGACATTGAGCCAGCAGCTATACCGGCAAGACCTGCAGTGATAAGAAAGTCGCTTTTATTTGCAGCAGCGATACCAATCATCAAACTGGCAGTCGAAACCAAGCCATCATTTGAACCCAATACTGCCGCTCGAAGCCATCCCGCTCGATTTGCGCGGTGCTCCAAATTTCGCATTTGGACTTCTTCTAGACCCATGTAGAAATACTAACTGGAATGAGCTTCTTTCTTCGTACTGCCACGGCGAAAGTTTCTATAAAGATACAACGATGCGCAAAGCAGCACACTTAAACTGACCCAAATATTTACGCGCAACCCAAATATGGTGTTTGCTTCATCAATTCTTAGCGTCTCTATCCATAATCTGCCGCTGGTGTACCCAATTATGTAAAGAACAAAAACATCACCTGCTCGGGTGCATAACCTAGATATAAATCCTGGCATCTTTATCAATAGGAAGGCAATTACTAAACACCAAATCAATTCGTAAGCGAAAGTGGGGTGAAAGGTTTTGAATTGTTCGAACCCAAATGGCCTATTAAACAAATCAATCTTTAGCGCCCAAGGTAAATCGGTAGGTTTGCCAAACACCTCTTGATTGAAATAATTACCAATACGTCCAATTGCTTGAGCGATGATTACTCCTGGTGCCAAGCTGTCTAGTAATTGCGCAAAAGTTAGAGAAGTTTTATGAGTTTTGAAGTAAAGATATGCACCAAGTACTCCAAGTGATATCGCTCCCCAAATTCCCAGTCCACCCTTCCAAATTCGAAGGGCATCTGCCGGATTTCCAAATTCACCAAAGTACTGAGCTGGTGAAGTGATCACGTGGTAAATGCGCCCGCCAATGATTCCAAAAGGAACAGCCCAAATTGCAACCTCAAATACATCATCTGAATTTCCACCGAGTGTTTGGTATCTCTTACCACCCAGCCAAACCGCAACTGCAATACCCAAAATTATGCAAAGTGCATAAAAGTGTATGGTCAGTGGACCAATCTCAAAAGCAGAACGGGATGGACTAGGAATCAATTGCTGCACCTTTGTTAAGTAAGATTACTTAACGCCAGCTGCCTCAAGTGCTGCCTTGAAATTTGCTGGGTCTCCATACTGAGTATTTCGATCAAGTGGCTTGCCATTGATCAACACAGTTGGAGTGGAATTAACATCAGCCTTTGCGGATGCGGAAGCAACGTTAGTTGTCCAATCGACATATTTTCCGTCATTCACACAGGACTCAAAAGTTGTTGAGTTAATACCGACGGACTTACCCAATTCAATAAAGAATGGGTTCTGCCATTTACCTGTGTTTTCACCAGAAGGTTGGTTTTGGAAAAGTGCTAAATTCATATCTACAAACCTATTTTCATCTGCAGAACAAGCAGCAGCATTAGCTGCCAAAATCGATTCTGGACCGATAAATGTCATTGGATGGAAAACGACCTTTGCTTTTTTTGCTTCAATAACTTCATTTAAATATTTGCCATTAATAAGTTCGAAAGATCGACAAGCTGGACACTGATAATCTACATAAACGTCAATTTTTGGAGAACTATCAGGATTAAGAACAATTCCATAGCCATCCGCTTCGGAAACTGCGGCTGGAATAGCAGCAGTTGAATTTGATCGACTGCTAATTAATGAAAAAATCACTCCCACGGCGACGATAAATAAAACCATTGCAATTACTAAATTACGAGTTCCTTTATCCGCTCCTGAATTGGTTGCCATCGTTTCTCCCTGTTATCGATTATCGATCAAGACTTAATTTACCCTTTGGGAAGTAATATAGAAAAACTCCCAATGCCAGTAATCCTATATCCCGAATAATCTCAGAAAGATACTTAGTGTCCTCAGGATCGATCGTGCCTCCGCCGCCAAAACATCCACAGTCAATACTCAGCCCACGTGCCCATGCCTGCGCAATGGCGATAATGAATGCCAACATAGTAAATGCGCCCAGCAACCCACAAACTTTTACCGAAGCTCCAACGATTAGAAGCAGGCCAATTCCAATTTCAATCCAAGGTAGTGCGTATCCCAGAAAGTTGGCTAATTCAACTGGCAACATTTCATAAGCCCTTACTGCCATTGCTGATTTTTGCAGGTTGCCAATTTTCAAAGCTCCTGCAGCCAACAAAACTCCTCCAAGTATCAAACGGGCAAGCAAAGTAAGCCAAGGTTGATAGGTTTTAAACTTATTCAACATTTCTAACTCCTTCTGCGAGAGATTTTGCCAGTTGCTTAACTTTCTTCAAACC
>CALPKA020000054.1 GCA_943324025.2 Bifidobacterium breve
AACACATTTGGTCTTGAGCTAGAACTGACTGAAGGTATGCGATTTGATAAGGGTTATATCTCAGCCTACTTTGTAACTGATACCGATCGCATGGAAACTGTGATGGAAGATGCTTACATCTTGATAGCAAACACCAAGATCTCTGGAATCAAAGATTTAGTTCCGGTACTTGAAAAGGTTATGCAAACTGGTAAACCACTTGTAATTATTGCCGAAGATGTTGATGGTGAAGCGTTATCAACTTTGGTAGTAAATAAGATCCGTGGCACATTCAAATCTGTTGCTGTTAAAGCACCAGGCTTTGGAGATCGCCGTAAGGCAATGTTGCAAGATATTGCAATCCTTACCGGTGCCACAGTTATCTCAGAAGAGGTTGGTCTAAAGCTTGATCAAACCACTCTTGAGTTACTCGGAACTGCTCGCAAGGTTGTCATTGCAAAAGAGGAGACCACAATTGTTGAAGGTGGCGGAGATGTTGACCAGATTAAAGGTCGCGTTAATCAAATTCGCACCGAGATTGAAAAAAGTGATTCAGATTATGATCGCGAGAAACTACAAGAGCGTCTTGCAAAACTTGCAGGTGGCGTGGCTGTAATTAAGGCCGGAGCTGCAACTGAGGTTGAGCTAAAAGAGCGCAAACACCGAATTGAAGATGCGGTGCGAAATGCAAAGGCTGCAGTTGAAGAGGGAATCGTTGCCGGTGGTGGCGTTGCCCTTCTACAAGCTTCAAAGGTTGCATTTAGTAAATTAAAGTTAGAAGGCGATGAAGCAACTGGCGGAAAGATTGTTGAGTACGCAGTTGAATCACCACTAAAGCAAATCGCAATTAATGCCGGCCTTGAAGGCGGAGTAATTGTTGAAAAGGTTCGCAGCCTTGAAACTGGATTTGGTTTAAATGCTGCAACTGGTGAATATGTTGACATGATCAAGAGCGGAATTATTGATCCAGCAAAGGTAACAAGATCTGCATTACAAAATGCAGCATCTATTGCCGCCCTGTTCTTAACAACAGAGGCAGTAATTGCTGACAAACCTGAACCAAAGGGTGCTGCGCCAATGCCTGGTGGCGATGGCGGAGGAATGGATTTCTAAATAATTTCCATTGATGCTTTGGAAAGCCCCCGCATAAAAACGGGGGCTTTTTCATTTTAATCATTAGCAGATTACAATCTACGCATGGCAAAGAAGAAATCATTATTCAAAAAGCTCCGTAAAAACGAGAGCTCACTGGTGGCTGAACCTGAGGCACCAGTTGATGAGGCACTTCTTGATGCAATCACACAACCAAAGGTTGAAGAGGTTGTAAAGCCAGCAATTGTTAGAAAACCATACATCGCACCACCAAAAACCTATCCAGCAAAGGTTGATGTGCAGGTTAATAAAACAGATTTGTTTGGAGCACTTAATAAAGCTAAGCAAGCTGCAATCGAAGACTCTGGTAAGAGTGAGTATGTTGGTGAGTTTTACTCGGTTGATTCTGATGAAGAAAGAATTGCAACATATTTATTCCAAGCAAAATTGCCTGGCTATCTTGGTTGGATGTGGGCGGTAACTGTTGCCAAGATTGATGACCAAAGTGAAGCAACAATTTGCGATGTAGTTTTACTGCCAGGAAATAAAGCATTACTTGCACCAAACTGGGTGCCATACTCACAAAGAATTCAACCAGGAGATCTTGGAATTGGCGATGTTGTACCAACTGAGGCAGATGATGAACGTTTAACTCAAACTTATGCAGCACTGCCTGGTGAGGAAGAGTTAGATAACACGCAAATATTTGAATTTGGATTAACTCGTGCAAGAGTAATTTCAATTATTGGTAGAGATTTGGCAAGCAAGAGATGGTATGACGGTGATCGTGGACCACGTGCGCCAATTGCCCAGGCAGCTCCAAAGCCTTGTTCATCTTGTGGTTTCTTTATTCCAATCGCCGGCTCACTAGGTGGTGCATTTGGAGTTTGCTCCAATGCAATCTCACCTGAAGATGCCCGGGTGGTTTCCTTTGATCATGGCTGTGGTGCGCACTCAGAGGCGCTTATTAAGGCCGAATAATCGGCTAACGCCATTTGCACTACTTGAGATAAACTATCCACCTGCCCATCTAGAGATGGCCTAAACGAATAATAAAAATTGAGGGGAGATGCCAATGCCTACTGGTCGTGTTAAATGGTTTAGCTTAGAAAAGGGTTTTGGTTTTATTTCCAATGATGAGGGCGAAGATGTTTATCTTGCTGCCGCAGCACTTCCTGAGGGCGTAACAACTGTTAAACCTGGTACAAAACTAGAGTTTTCAATTGCTGATGGTCGACGTGGTCCACAAGCACTTTCAGTTTCAGTTGTTGAGGCACCGCCAACTATGGCAACAAACTCACGTGGTAAGAATGATGATTTAGCTGCGATGATTGAAGACACAATTAAAATTCTAGATCGCTTTGGTAATGGTTTAAGAAGTGGTCGAAGCTCATCTGCTGCTGATGGTGAGAGATTAGCCAAGGTGTTGCGTGGTATTGCTTCGCAGATCGACGGGAATTAAAGAAGACCTTTTCGACCGCGCTTGATTGTGTAACGAAGTCCGATTGCACCTAGCACTGCACCAATTACGCATATCCATAAGACATTGGTATCTGCATTCATCACAATTGCAAATACAAGTGCAATTATCCAAAGCACAATTCCCATTGAGATTACAAATATGGCTTCTTTCATATTTTAAGCCTAGCCCTATAAACCGCTAATGAGAACCATTGCAACCATGCCAAAGAGAATGGCAATAGTTACGCGGCGTCTGAATTTTGCACTCATCATTTGGCAAGCCTTTCCACAACATACTCAATTGATTTAGTTAGGGCATCAATATCTGATGGCTCAACCGCTGGGAACATTCCAACTCTTAATTGATTCTTTCCAAGCTTGCGATATGGATCTGTATCAACAATTCCATTGGCGCGAAGCACCTTTGCAATTTCAAGTGCATCAATAGATTCATCAAAATTTATTGTGCCAACTACCTTTGATCGCATTGCTGGATCGGTAACAAATGGTGTGGTGTAAGAAGTTTTTTCTGCCCAGTTATAAAGCCTAGAAGATGAATCTTCACTTCGACCAGCGGCAAACTTTAATCCGCCATTTTCATTCATCCACTTTATTTGTTCTGCCAAAAGAATTAATGTGGCAAGAGCTGGAGTGTTATAGGTTTGATCTAATCTTGAATTCTCAATAGCAATTGAAAGATCAAAAAATGCAGGTACCCATCTGCCACTTGCTTTAATCTTTTCAACTCTGGCAATCGCAGCAGGGCTCATAATCGCAATCCATAATCCACCATCTGAGGCAAAGGATTTTTGTGGGGCAAAGTAATAGCAATCAGAATTACTGATATCTAAAGAGAGCCCACCAGCAGCACTTGTGGCATCTACTAGAACCAATGCACCTTCACTTCCAGCAGGGCGAACAATAGGCATCATTACACCGGTGCTAGTTTCGTTATGGGTTAATGCGTAGGCATCAATATCGGAGGAAACTTTTGGAAGCGGATGGGAACCTGGCTCAGTTTTAATCACCTCAGGATCTGAGATCATCGGCGCCTCTTTTGCAGCGGCAGCAAACTTTGAAGAGAACTCACCAAAAACTAAGTGCTGTGATTTATTCTCAATTAAACCAAAGGTTGCAATATCCCAAAATGCAGTTGATCCACCATTGCCCAGAATTACTTCATAACCATCAGGAAGTGAGAATAAAGATTTCAAACCACTTCGTACTGCACCAACTACCTCTTTAACTGGTTTTTGCCGGTGGCTTGTTCCTAAAACTTTTCCGTAATTAGTAGCTAAGTTTGCAATTGAGCCTGGCAAAATTTTAGATGGGCCGCAGCCAAATCTTCCATCGGATGGTTTTAGATTATCTGGGATCTTGATTTCACTCATTGGTAGATATTAGGGGTTAAGACGTTTAATCTGCCAATTATTATTGTTATCTCTCACATATCGGATTCGATCATGCAGGCGGGAATATCTACCCTGCCAAAACTCAACTGATGTGGGATTAACTACATAACCTCCCCAAAACTCTGGCATTGGGATTATCTGCCCAACTGGCCACTTAGATTCAAATTCAGCAAATTTACTTTCTAGCTCTGCTCGAGAATTTAACTCAGATGATTGCGCACTTGCCCAGGCACCAATTTGTGAACCACGGGGGCGGGAGGCAAAGTATTTTTCAGATTCCGCTTTTGAAATCTTACTGGCACTGCCAATCACAATAACCTGTCGCTCCATTGGATACCAAGGAAAAAGAAGTGAAACATTTTTATTTTTTTCAATCTGTTCAGCTTTTCTAGAACCATAATTTGAAAAGAAGGTAAAGCCATCTTTAGTTAAATCCTTTAGCAAAACTGTGCGACTAGTTGGTTGCTCATCCTGCACAGTCGAGAGCACCATCGCATTTGCCTCAACCACAATCTCATTTTCAGCTGCCTGCTTTAGCCAGGTATCAAAGAGTTCTAATGGGTTGCTGGGCAAGTTGGATTCAACCAATCCAACCTCGCCATACTGCCTGCGCATTGCAGCGATATCTTCTCGATTGCTCATGGCTGTATCCAACCTCACTTTAGATCTAGTTTGGTGCATTAGCACCTCAAGTAGCAGAATAGGACACATAATCAGATAGCAAAAGGAGCACTCAAGTGAGCGATGATTTCAAACCCGGTTTAGAAGGTGTAATCGCTTTTGAGTCAAAGATTGCAGAGCCAGACAAAGAGGGCAGCGCTCTTAGATACCGCGGTGTTGATATTGAAGATTTAGTTGGACGAGTAACTTTTGGAAATGTTTGGGGATTGTTAGTAGATGATGAATTCAATCCTGGATTACCACCTGCAGAACCATTTTTAATTCCAGTTCATACAGGGGATGTGCGCGTTGATGTGCAATCTGCGATTGCAATGCTTACGCCAGCTTGGGGTTTGAAGCCACTTCTAGATATTTCAGATGAAGAGGCTAGAAATAATTTAGCCAGAGTTTCGGTAATGGTTCTTTCATATGTTGCCCAATCTGCCCGCGGAACAATTGCACAAGCAATTCCACAATCAGAAATTGATAAGGCCCACACCGTAGTAGAGCGAATGATGATTCGCTGGCGAGGTGAACCAGATCCAGTACATGTTCGCGCAATCGATGCTTACTTTGTATCTGCGGCCGAACATGGCATGAATGCATCTACCTTTACCGGCCGAGTGATCGCATCAACTGGTGCAGATGTTGCAGCATCAATATCTGGTGCGATTGGCGCGATGAGTGGTCCATTACATGGTGGAG
>CALPKA020000055.1 GCA_943324025.2 Bifidobacterium breve
CCAATCGATTAAATTGGGTAAAGCTACCCACAGCTTCTCGTGACTTCTTGCCACAATTAGATTCTTTGTCTGCTTGGGCAAGAAGTAACAATTTGACTCAAGTGGTTTTATGCGGAATGGGAGGCTCATCACTTGCACCAGAGGTGATCTCATCAACTTATAAAAAGAATCTAGTAGTGATCGATTCAACTTATCCGGGCCAGATACTTAATTCTGTTCCAACTACGCTGAAAAATTCGGTAATTGTAATTGGTTCCAAATCTGGAACCACTATTGAAACAATCTCACATCTCAAACTTTTTATTTCACTTCTAGAGAATGAAGGTCTGGCAGCCAAGGATCATCTGGTGATTATTACCGATCCTGGTACTGAGTTAGAGAAAACATCTAAAATATCTGGGTATCGAGTCATCAATGCAGATCCTCAAGTTGGAGGAAGATTTAGCGCACTTTCCGCCTTTGGTCTAGTTCCGGCTGCACTTCTGGGAATAGATATCTCTGTTTTACTAGATGATGCGGAGGAATTATCCAATTCATTGAGTAAAGCCGACTCCCCTGCAATTGTTTTAGCCGCTCTGCTATTTTCTAAAACAGATCAAATATTTAATCTTTGTGAGGAGAAATCAAACTGCCCCGGTTTATCTGATTGGATAGAACAGCTTGTTGCTGAATCAACGGGCAAAAATCAGGTTGGACGTTTGCCAGTAGTAGTGAGTAAAAAACTAGAAGCAATTGGAGGATTTTCGATTGGATTCACATCTGGTGATTTTGATGTAATTATCGAAGGTTCCCTGGGAGAACATTTCATACTTTGGGAATGGGCCACTGCGCTGCTGTGTTACCTGCTTCAAGTTGATCCCTTCAACCAGCCAAATGTTGCTGAGGCGAAGGAAAGTACCGGAAAAATTCTGGCCTTGATGATCGATAAACAATTCAAAGCCGATGGGCCGATTTTGGAAACTGAGAATTATTCTCTTTTTTCGAATATGAAAATCGCTCACCTATCAGATTTTTTAACATCAACTCCGGCATACTTTTCAATCATGGCTTATTTAGGAAAAGGCATCGATGATGAAGTTAAAGTTTTACGGCAATTGATATCTTTAAAAACAGGTAAGCCCGTGACATTCGGTTGGGGCCCCAGATTTCTGCATTCAACAGGACAGCTCCACAAGGGCGGGCAAATGAACGGAGCTTTTATTCAAATAACCGCTGAGATGGTTGATGATCTAGAAATTCCAGGTAGCGGCTATAAATTCTCGCAATTGATTATGGCACAAGCTTTAGGCGATGGAGCTGCTCTGGCTGAACGAAATCTACCGGTAGTGCGAATACATCTTAAAAACACTAAAACTGGAATCGCAAAACTACTTACAGATTTTAACTAGTTACTCTTCTCCGCGGATTTTCTTCAGGGCGATATCTAGTATTTTCGTAGCTTCAGCTTCAGTACGACGTTCTTTAACATAAGCTAAATGTGTTTTATAAGGTTCATTTTTCATTGGCATTGGTGGTTTATTTTTATCTTGACCTGCTGGAAAACCACAGCGAGGACAATCCCATTCAGCCGGAACTTCTACAGTTCCGTCTTCGGCAAAAGATGGTTTAGTTTCATGACCATTTGCACACCAGTATGAAACTCTAAATCGCGCAATGGATTCACCACGCTCAGCCTCACCCATTGGGCCAGCACCGACGCGACTTCCACGTATTGCACTTCCACCGGCCATGATCTCTCCTCTACTTGAATTACTACTTAAGCAACAAACTCAGAGCAATTACAGCTGCAAACCAAATACCACCAACAACGATTGTGATTCGATCTAAGTTTTTCTCTACAACAGAGCTGCCTCCGTAAGTAGATGAAATGCCGCCACCAAAAAGGTCAGACAATCCAGATCCTTTACCCTTGTGAAGCAAAACCAAAATAATCATCAAGATACTAGTAAGAACCAAAATAATGGATAACGCTAAAGTCATTTATTCGCCTTTACTTATAGTCTGGGCAGTTGTTCTACCGCCCTAGGATACTATCCCGCAATCAAAATTCAGTAATTTGACCTTCAAACCTTGTTCAAAACTCGATGAAACTTAGATATCCGAGCAAATTCTTCAGGATCTAGTGATGCGCCGCCCACCAACGCACCATCAATATCAGGCTCCTTCATAATATCTAGAGTATTTATTGATTTAACCGATCCACCATAAAGAATTCGACAGTTATCAGCGATTTCATCACTTCCAATTTTGCGCAACTCATTTCTTATAGCCCCGCAAACCTCTTGAGCATCTTCTGGGGTTGCAGTTTTACCAGTTCCAATTGCCCAAACTGGTTCATAGGCTATAACTATCTTTTTAAGATCTGGCTTATGAAAACTCTTTAATGAATCTCTTAACTGAGTTAACACGTGTTCGATGTGTGTTCCTGCTTCGCGGATTGATAAATCTTCCCCTACACACACAATAGGTCTTAACTCATGAGCTAACGCTGCTTTAATCTTTTTATTCACCAACTGATCATCTTCTTGATGATTTGTACGTCTTTCACTGTGTCCAACCAAAACATATGTGCAACCCAACTTTGCAAGCATGCCAGCAGATATGTCACCAGTATGCGCACCAGATTCTGAGGCTGATAAATCTTGCGCGCCATAAACCAATCTCAAGCGATCGCCATCTACCAAAGTTTGAACAGAACGAATATCAGTAAAAGGAGGGATAACAACAATCTCTACCGCATCATAATCTCTGTCTTCTAATGAATAAGCCAATTTTTGTGTGACAGCGATAGCTTCCAGATGATTTAAATTCATCTTCCAATTACCGGCAATTAATGGTTTACGCATCTGATCATCCTTAACTTAAAGCATTCAATCCTGGGAGTTCTTTCCCTTCAAGATACTCAAGAGATGCACCGCCACCAGTTGAGATATATCCGAATTGATTATCCTCGAATCCTAGTTTACGAACAGCCGCTGCCGAATCTCCCCCGCCGACCACTGCTAAACCCTTAACCTCAGTCAAAGCCTGCGCAACAACCTTTGTCCCATTGGAAAATTCGCAAACTCAAAAACCCCCATCGGACCATTCCAAAACACAGTTTTACATTTCTTAATCTCATCCGCAAAAGCTCTAGCACTATCTGGTCCGATATCAAGTCCCATCTGATCCATGGGGATTTGGTCAGATGAAACCACTGATGGCTGTGAATTTTCTGCAAACTCCTTGGCAACAACTATGTCACTCGGCAATAAGATCTTCACGCCCAAAGAATTAGCACGAAGCAACAAATCTTTCACAGTAGGAACCAAATCCGTTTCAACGAGAGATTTACCAATCTGCATTCCGTTTGCCGCAAGAAAGGTAAACACCATACCTCCACCAACAATGAGCACATCAACTTTATCCAGCAAATTTGAAATGACACCTATTTTGTCTGACACTTTTGCTCCACCTAATACCACACCATATGGTCTATCAGGATTTGAACTTAACTTTTCTAAAACCTTAACTTCATTTGAAATTAAGTTACCTGCGCAGTGTGGCAACAATCTTGCAAGTTCATAAACTGAGGCATGCTTACGGTGGACAGCGCCAAATCCATCCCCAACGTAGAAATCACCATACTCTGAAAGTTCAGTGGCAAGTTTATTTCGCAAAGCCTCATCCTTGCTAGTTTCATTTTCTAAGAAACGAATATTTTCCAACATAAGAATTTCACCCGGAGCCAAGGTTTGCGCAACATTTTTTATTCCAAGTATTTCCGTAGAGAATTTAACCTCTCGATTTAAAAGCTCACCTAGCCTTTTCGCTATTGGTTGCAGTGATAGATCAGGATTTATTTGACCTTTTGGCCGTCCTAGGTGGGCGATAACAACTATCGAGCAGTTGTTATCTAGAAGTTCCTTTATGGTGCTAAGTGAGGCAAAAATTCGACCATCATCGCCGATTACACCATTTTTAACCGGTACATTTAAATCACAACGCAGTATTACTCTTCTATTTTGCGGAATGATTTCAGAGAAGTTTTTTATACTCATCTAATCTATAAAGTTTTACCGATATATTCGATTAGATCTACTAATCTGTTTGAGTAACCCCACTCATTGTCATACCAGCCAACAACTTTAACGGTAGTTCCAATAACTTTAGTTAGTCCAGCATCAACAATGCATGAACTTGGATCAGTAACAATGTCGGCTGAAACAATTGGATCTTCGGTATAGGTTAAAAAGCCCTTTAATGAACCCTCGCTAGCTTTTTTCAATGCTGCGTTGATTTGCTCAACTGTGCATTCCTTCGCAAGCTCAACGGTTAAATCAGTGGCTGATCCAGTTGGTACTGGTACACGTAATGCATAACCATCTAATTTTCCCTTTAACTCAGGCAATACCAATGAAATTGCTTTTGCAGCTCCAGTGGATGTCGGAATAATTGATAAGGCTGCCGCGCGAGAACGACGTAGGTCTTTATGTGGGAAATCCAAAATTACTTGGTCATTTGTGTAAGCATGAATTGTGGTCATTAAACCGCGGACAATTCCAAATTCATCATTGAGTACTTTGGCCATTGGCGCCAAACAGTTAGTTGTACATGATGCGTTTGAGATAATTTTATGCTTTGCAGAATCATATTTCTCATGATTAACGCCCATAACAATCGTAATATCTTCATCAGTAGCAGGTGCGGAGATAATAACTTTTTTTGCACCAGCAGTAATATGTTTATTTGCATCAGCTGCCTTCGTAAAGATACCTGTTGATTCAACTACGACATCAACACCGTACTTACCCCAGGGAATATTTGCAGGGTCACGTTCAGCACTTACTTGAATGGTTTTAGATCCAACTGTAATAGTCGTATCAGTGTGGCTAACTGGCATTCCCAGGCGACCTAAAATCGAATCGTATTTAAGCAGATGAGCAAGTGTTGCATTATCAGTCAAGTCATTGATAGCGACAATTTCAAAATCTGCGTCGGACTCCAGTGCAGCCCTTAAAAAATTCCGGCCAATTCTTCCAAACCCATTAACTCCAACTTTAATCATGACATCCTCGCTTGATAAATTTATATTTAAAAAATCACAACACTGTGAGAGGAAAGTATCTTACCATTTCTTAAATCTTGTTTAATTCAATAGATCTGGGCTGATGCTAGCCTCAGTATCGGGTACTCCTAATTCCCTGGCTCTCTTATCCGCCATCGCTAAAAGCCTTCGTATCCTGCCTGCAATCGCATCCTTTGTCATGGGCGGTGTAGCTAAGGATCCTAATTCTTCCAAACTGGCCTGACCGTGATTAACTC
>CALPKA020000056.1 GCA_943324025.2 Bifidobacterium breve
CAACATTTATTTGATACCGAATTAGGAGCAAGAATCGCTGGTTGTCCAAAGGTTGGATTAGGTGCACTCGCTGAGAGTTTGCTTGAGCTGAGTTTAGCCAAGGAGCACTCAGCTGTTGATTGGTCAATTCGTCCATTACGAGCAGAGTGGATTACATACGCAGCATTAGATGTTGATATCTTGTTAGATATTCGAGATAAAGTTGAAGAAATCTTAACTGAACAAAAAAAGTTAAAATGGGCTAAAGAGGATTTTGCATCTATTTTGAAAAACTATGAGAACTATAAATTCTCCGATGCCCCAAAACCAGATCGCTGGCGTAAAACCTCAGGGATGCACAAAGTGCGGGATCGAATCACAATCACAATTGTGCGAGATCTGTGGCTATCAAGAGATGAGCTTGCTCGAGAGTTAGATATTGCACCCGGCCGTGTATTAGGTGATGAAGCGATTGTGGAGTTGGCAACAAAGCGACCTGAAAATTTAGAGGAGATTGCCAAAGTAATTGGTTGGCGCACAAGATTAGAGGCGCCACCTTTTAATCGTTGGCAACAAGTGATCGCAAACTCGCTAAAAACTCCAATTGAAGATCAGCCAGAGTTTCGTGTTCCTTCTCATAACTTGCCGCCAATCAAAATTTGGAAAGAGAAAAATCCACTTGGATATGCCCGTTTAACTAATGCTCGGGCAGCGGTAATGGAGTTGGCAAAAGAGTTGGCAATTCCGACTGAGAATCTAATTACCCCTGAATTTATAAAACGAGTTTGCTGGCAGGATCCGCCTGCAACGACAAGTGAGTATGAAGAGTTCACTAAATCAGAGTTGATTAAATTAGGGGCCCGGCCATGGCAGATTGAACAGGTTGGCTCGGTAATGGCTGCCCATCTTGGCGCCACTGAACCTCTTATAAGTGCTGAGGCGATCGAGGGTGAATCTGAGCCTGAAATAGCGGCTAAAGAGGTGTGATCGGAATTACGCAACACTTAAGTTGCGTAATTCAATCCCCTGGCAATATGCTCATCTCATGCTAAGCACCTTCTTAATCGCCCTTCGTGAGGGGCTTGAGGCTGCATTAATTGTTGGAATTTTGGTTGCTTACGTTGTTAAAACAAATCGTCGAAATTTATTGGTCCCAATTTGGACCGGTGTTGGAATTGCTCTCGCTGCAAGCTTTGCCTTAGGCGGTTTTTTATCATTCACATCAGCTGAGTTAAGTGATCGTGGTGAACAATTCTTCGCAGGCACAACCTCATTCTTAGCGGTTGGCCTTGTAACCTGGATGGTCTTCTGGATGAAGCGAGCTGCTCGAACTTTAAGAGATGAGTTGCATGGCAAGGTTGATACAGCACTATCTGCAGGTCCATTAGCCCTTGCTGCAGCAGCATTTTTCGCTGTTGCCCGCGAAGGTCTTGAAACCGCTCTATTTGTTTACACAAACTTTAAAACAGTTGCTGCCACCTCCGCAGCCTCAGTTGGGTTAATTGCTGGCCTGGCCCTTGCGGTAATTCTTGGGTATTTAATTTATAACCGTTCCATCAAGATTGATCTAAGTAAGTTTTTTACCATCACTGGAATTGCATTAATTATTGTTGCAGCCGGCGTTCTTTCCTACGGCATTCATGAGTACCAAGAGCTTGGTTGGATCCCAGGTGATGGCTCATTTGCTTGGGATATCTCCTCCGTTATGGCTAAGGATTCAATTGCTGGCACATTGTTAGCGGGAACCATTGGTTTTGATGTCAACACCACTTGGGTCCAGTTATTCCTTTATTTGGCCTACCTAGGCACAGTGCTGCGTCTGTATACAAAACCTGCGAGGGCTAAAGCACTCGTTTAAGTTTCACCCTTGCCACTACCCATTTTCCTTACTGGCGAGTAACCTAGACTCATATCTTCAAGCCAAGTAGCTAGGGGTCAATTATGGGCAAAACAGCAAGTGCAAAAACCAATGTGGTCTTAGTAGATGCAGTTCGAACCCCATTTGGTAAAGCTGGATCCCTATACGCCCAAACTAGAGCAGATGACATTATGGTCCGTTGTATTCGCGGGCTTCTAGAACGCAATCCAAATGTTCCTCTAGAGCAAATTGATGAGGTTGCAATCGCTGCTGCAACTCAAACAGGTGATCAAGGAATGAATATTGGTAGATCAGTTTCAATTCTTGCAGGTATTCCAAAGACTGTTCCTGGTTATTCAATTGATCGATGGTGTGCTGGTGCTCTTACAGCAGTCACCACAATTGCTGGTGGCATCAACATGGGTGCATATGATTTAGCAATTGCCGGTGGTGTTGAACATATGGGTAATCACCCAATGGGAGATGGCATGGATCCAAACCCTCGCTATCTTGCAGAAAAAATCGTTGATACTGATGCTCTGCAAATGGGTGCAACTGCAGAGCGCCTGCATGACAAATTTCCACACTTAACCAAAGAGCGCGCTGATAAGTACGCCTTAGCCTCACAACAAAAAACAGCAGCTGCATACGCTGCAAATAAAATTCAACCAGATTTAATTCCAGTTGCAACTAGAAGTGTTGAATTAGGTTGGGGTGTTGCAACAGTGGATGAACCACCACGTCCTCAAACAACCTTAGAGGCATTGGGTGCACTTAAAACTCCATTTAGAGCAGCAGGGCGCGTAACCGCAGGAAATGCTGCCGGATTAAATGATGGTGCAACAGCTGCGATTTTAGCTTCTGAGGAAAAAGCGAAAGAATTAAATTTGCCAATAAAAGCAAGAATGGTTTCCTTTGCTTTTGCAGGTGTTGAACCAGAGATCATGGGATATGGACCAGTGCCAAGCACAATTAAAGCTTTGAAGAAGGCTGGGTTGGATATAACAGATATTGGTTTATTTGAAGTAAATGAAGCTTTTGCAATTCAAGTACTCTCCTTTTTAGATCACTTTGGTATTGCCGATGATGATAAAAGGGTAAATATCTATGGCGGGGCTATTGCTGTTGGACACCCACTTGCCTCTTCCGGCGTGCGATTAATACTTAATCTTGCAAATGGATTTAAGGATCATCCTGAAGTTAGATATGGAGTTACCACAATGTGTATTGGTTTAGGTATGGGTGGAACCATCATCTGGGAAAACCCTAATTACAATGGTGGTAAATAATGTCTGAGGTATTAGCTGGCGCACCTGATGAGGTAGTTACAAATGCTATTTTGCAGATGGTTTCATTATCTCCATTTGGACATACTGGAAACTTAGCCTTAATTACACTTGATAATGGTGCAGACCATAATCGACCAAACACTTTTGGCGCAGCCTCTTTAGCATCACTTTCAAATGCGATAGGTGAGGCGCAAAAATCAGATGCGGTGGCAATCGCAGTTACTGGAAAGCCATTCATCTTTGCGGCAGGAGCTGATTTATCTGCCATGAGCTTTTTGCAAGATAAATCTCAAGCAATTGCAATCGGTGATCTTGGCCATGAGGTTTTTCTAAAATTACATGAGAGCAAGAAACCAACTTTTGCATTTATAAATGGTTTGGCGCTAGGTGGAGGTTTAGAGGTTGGTTTAAATTGCCATTATCGAACCCTGGCCTCAACAGCATTTACAGGTTTGCCTGAGTGCTTTTTAGGATTGGTTCCAGGTTGGGGCGGAGCTACCTTGCTGCCAAAATTAATCGGTCCAGAAAATGCAGTTCAAGTAATTATTCTAAATGCCCTAAACAACAACACAATGATGAAGTCCAAAGATGCACTTTCCCTTGGTGTTGTTGATGCAGTTTATGAGCCAGCAGATTTTATCGAGCACTCAGTTAAATTCGCAGCAGATGTTTTAAGTGGAAAGAAGAAGATCGAACGCAAAGATTTCAGCAAGGACTCTGCTGGTTTTGAAAAAGCTATTGCAACTGGAAAAGCTGCGGTTGCTAAGAAATATGGTGGGGCGCAAATTACCTCACCCCTTGCAGCTCTTGAGTTAATTAAATCTGCCCAAAGCAATTCAGTACGTGATGGATTTGCAGCAGAAACAAAGGTTTTGGCGGATTTAGTAATGAGTGATTCTTTGCGTGCTTCTCTTTACTCTTTTAATCTCATTCAGAAGAAACGTAAAAAGGTTGAAGGGGCTCCTAAGCCTGCCTTAGCCCGCAAGATAACAAGAGTTGGTGTTGTTGGTGCAGGGTTAATGGCATCTCAGCTCGCTCTATTAATGCTTAGAAATTTAAAGGTGCCAGTTGTAATTACAGATCTTGATCAAGAGCGGGTAGATAAAGGCATCGCCTGGATTCAAAATGAAATTCAAAAATTAGTTGATAAAAAACGTCTGACACCCGAAGCGGCAGCTAGATTGCTTTCAAACATCTCTGGTTCAGTAGATAAGAAGATATTTGCAAATGCTGATTTTGTAATTGAGGCTATTTTTGAAGAGTTATCACTTAAGCAAAAGCTATTTAAAGAGCTTGAGGCAATTGTTACTCCTGAGTGTATTTTGGCTACAAATACCTCATCTCTGTCAGTTGAAGCAATGAGTGAGGGACTTAAAAATCCTGAGCGTGTAGTTGGCTTCCACTTCTTCAATCCTGTTGCAGTTATGCCTCTTCTAGAGGTTGCTAGAACTAGCAAGACAGATGATGCAACAACAGCTACAGCAATTAATATTGGCAAAGATCTTAAGAAAACTATGGTCATTGTTAAAGATGCTCCAGCATTTGTTGTGAATCGTTTATTAACTCGCTTTATGGGTGAAGTAACTGATGCAATTGATGAAGGAACTCCTTATGAAGTTGCAGATGCTGCAATGACTCCCCTGGGCTTTCCAATGTCCTCACTTGAGCTACTTGGCTTAGTAGGGCCAGGTGTGGCACTTCATGTTGCAGAAACCTTAAACAAAAATCTTGGTCCTCGTTACAAAATTTCACCAACAATGCAAAGATTTGTTAAGGAAGGGGTTAAAACTTTCTATGTTAAAGATGCAAATGGAGTTAATTCAGTTAACCCTGCAGCTCTTGCTTTATTGGAAAAAGGAAGCACGCCCTCAACATCTGAGCAGGTTAGAAAACGCGCCCTTGAAGCGCTAGCTCTTGAAGCGAAGATGATGCTAGATGAAGGTGTTGTTGCAACCCCTCAGGAAATAGATATTTGTATGTTGCTTGGCTCTGGTTGGCCAATGCATCTAGGCGGAATTTTGCCTTACCTAGATCGAGAAGGAATTAGCGAAGCGGTTTGCGGCGTTCGTTTTCATCCAAAGGGAGTTGCATCTCTTCCTTAAGATCAATTCCGCTGCTATTC
>CALPKA020000057.1 GCA_943324025.2 Bifidobacterium breve
AGCCACAGCAGCACTGCTTGAAGATCTTGGAGCAACTACATTAAATCTTGCAACCGATCTTTCTCTGCAACAGATTGCAGCGATCAGATCACAGGTTGATATTCCTGTTGATGTTTATGTTGAAGGACCAGATGATTTTGGTGGCGCAGTTCGCCATTATGAGAGTGCAGACTTGGTAAGAGTTGCTGCTCCTATTTATTTGAAGTTCACAATCAGAAACTCACCAGGACTTTATCCATCTGGTGCCCATATCCAAGGGTTGGTTGAATCTTCAGCACGTGAGCGAGTAAGACGAGCTGCGATTAGCAAAGCGATCCTAGATCGGTATGGTTTTAAGAAATAAGATGAGTAATTCAACTCCCCTTAAACTCCTACTTCTTGGTGGCACTGGTGCATTGGGCGCTGCGATTGCCGATAAATATAAAGCAGAGGGTTATGAAGTAACTTTTGGTGTTCGCACCCTTACAAACCCTGCTGATCAATTTCTCCTACCAATTACTGATGGACCAGTTCCAGATCTTCTAAAGGGACAACTTTTTGATGCAGTTATTTTTGCTCAAGGAGCTAATACAAATGATTCAATCATCAACTACTCACTGGATGAGTTAAATCGTCTATTCCAAGCAAATGTCTCATTTGTTTCAGAGACTACAAAGGCCTTGATTTTGCATAACCTAATCAAAAACAAAGGCAAAGTAGTTATCTTGAGCTCCTTCTGGGAGTTAATTACTAGACAAGAAAAATTCTCCTACACAGTCACAAAGGCTGCAGTTGGTGGCTTAGTTAGATCTATGGCAGTTGATCTTGGAAACTCCAAAGGAATATTAGTAAATGGATTATTGCCAGGCATTGTTGATTCACCGATGGCGCGAGGCCTTTTAAAGCCTGAACAGATTGCAAATGTTGAAAAACAAACACCAGGTAAGAAAATGATCATTCCATCAGATGTCGCCAATGCCGCCTTCTTGCTTGGATCAGAGGACAACACTGCAATCTCTGGCCAATCACTTGTGGTTGATTTTGGCTTTTCAATCGCCAGAATTATCTAGGGTTTGACCTAGTGAGCGTTGAACTGCTTAATCAAGATACGGTAATTGATTATTTAGTAAGTAAGAAAGTAGTAGCGGCAAGTGATAATCCCCAGGTTGAGGTTTTAACTGGCGGAGTTTCAAATGTGGTGCTTGCAATAAATACAAACTCTCAAAAGCTAGTTTTAAAACAAGCACTTGCCGAGCTTGCAGTAAGTGAAAAATGGGAGGCAGATCAACGCCGGGCAATTGTTGAGGCCAATGCAATTGAGCTCTTTAACCAATTAAGTCCAACCCAGGTTCCAAAGTTAATATTTCTAGATTCAGAACGGTTTGTGTTAGTGCTAGAGCGAGTTCCAGTTGGCAGCACAGTTTGGAAGTCAGATTTACTATCAGGGGTTATTAATCCAGATATTGGTGCACATCTTGGAAAAACATTGGCCAGCTGGCATAACTTTGGTCAAACAAATGCGCAGGCAAGAATTAAGTTTATGGAGGACTCTTTATTTGAGCAGTTAAGAATTGATCCATTTTATCGATTTGTAGCAGCAAAAAATCCACAGATTGAAGTTGAGATCCGTAAATTAATTAATGAATTAGAAGGTGATAAGACAACTATTGTCCATGGAGATTTTTCACCAAAAAACATTATGGTTTCAATGGATGATCAAGTTTATATCTTGGATTTTGAGGTTACCCATGTTGGTAATCCAGTCTTTGATCTAGCTTTTCTGCTTGCGCACCTACTCTGCAAATTCTTCCGAACCGAAGATCGATTACATGCAAAGCTGCTGAGCAATACCGGGCTGGCATTTGTGAAGGAGTATGAAAAGTTAAGGGCGATCTCACCATCTGTGGTTAAGCACACCGCTCTAATTGCTTTGGCCAGAGTTGAAGGAAAATCCCCGGTTAATTACCTTTCACCAGATCAACAGGTGAAACTACAAAGCTTTACCAAGGCAATCTTGGCTAATACCGCTAATCTTTCAGTATCTAATTTATTTGAAATGAGTGCAAAGTGAAGATTAATAAGGTTGTTGGATATCAAGTACTTGATTCCAGAGGAAAGCCAACAGTCGCAGCTGCCATCTCATTAACTGATGGCACCACTCACACAGCCCGTATTCCATCTGGAGCATCCACTGGTGCTCATGAAGCGAAAGAGTTAAGAGATAGTGGAAGCAAGTTTGAAGAGAAATACTATGGTGGATTATCTGTTCAACAAGCAATTGAAAACATTAATAAGAAGATTGCCCCTAAATTAGTTGAGGAGCAGATCGATTTAAACTTAGTTGACTCCCAACTTATTGAGTTAGATCCCTCTGAAGATCACCATCTACTAGGTGCTAATGCCACACTAGCTGTATCAATTGCTGCCGCCTATGCCGATGCCCACTCACAAAATAAATCTTTAGCTAGATCCTTTAACCCTGAAGGGCAATTATTAATTCCAATGCCGATGGTGAATATTTTATCTGGCGGAGCACATGCCAATCGAACTATGGATATTCAAGATATTTTGATAATTCCAGTTGGTGCAAAAAGCTTTAGCCAGGCACTTTCTTGGATTGTGGCAGTTCGGGAAATGGCAGCAAAGTTAGGTAAGGAGGCAGGGCATGTTACTAATTTAGTTGCAGATGAAGGCGGCCTTGCAATTGCCTTTACCTCAATTGAAAAAGCTTGTGAATTTGTAGTCAGTGCAATTGAAAAAGTTGGCTTAAAGGTTGGCAGTGAGGTTTCTCTTGCACTTGATGTTGCGGCCACTCAATTCTTTGATGGTAAAAACTACAATCTCTCAACAGTTGGTAAGAGCTATACCCAACCTGAATTTGTTCAGTACATAAATACCTTGGTTTCAAATCAGCCAATTATTTCAATTGAAGATCCCTTTGCAGAGGATGATTGGCTCTCCTGGCAAGCATTTACCGAGCTTGCACCAAAGAAGCTACAGGTTTTAGGTGATGATCTACTTACAACAAATCTGCTTCGCCTAAATAGAGCGATTAGTGAGAAAAGTGCTAACGCCATCTTGATCAAAGCCAATCAAAATGGCTTAGTAACATCAACTTTAAATGTTCTAAAGCAAGCACGGGCAAATAACTTTAATACAGTTGTTTCAGCTCGCTCCGGTGAGAATGAAGACTCCTGGCTAGCAGATTTAGCAACTGGTTGGAATGCTGGACAAATAAAGGTTGGCTCAACCCATGGCAGTGAAAGAAATGCTAAGTGGAATAGATTGTTAGAGTTTGAAGCAACTGAAAGTACTAAGTTTACAAATCCTTTTAATTAGTGAGAGTGGCGTGGTACGTAATCGCCGCTGCTGCCAACTAAGAAATCAAGATCTGCACCAAGGTGGGCTTGTTGTACATGCTCGATATACATCTTGCTCCAACCGCGCTCAGCCTTAGGTTTTGGTGGCACCCAAGCTGCTTTTCGTTTTGCCAACTCTTCTTCGGAAACTAGAAGATTTAATTTTCTGTTTGGAACATCTAATTCAATCTCATCACCATTTTGAACAAATGCAAGAGGCCCACCAGCAGTTGATTCAGGTGAAACATGCAATACAACTGTGCCGTATGCAGTCCCACTCATACGAGCGTCAGAGATTCGCACCATATCAGTCACACCTTGCTCAAGCATTTTTTTAGGCATTGGTAGATTTCCAACCTCTGGAAATCCTGGATAACCCTTCGGTCCTGAGTTTTGTAAAACTAAAATTGTGTCAGCAGTTACCGGAAGATCTGGATCATCTGCAACCTTTAAATACTCTTCAATCTCCGAAAAGACTAAGGCTTTGCCTTTATGAGTTAACAACTTTGGCGATGCAGCTGAAACTTTGATGATTGCTCCATTTGGTGCAAGTGAGCCACGAACTACAACAATTCCAGCACCTGCTGCTTGGAATGGTTTGTTGGCTGGAGTAATAACCTCTTTGTTCCAGTTTTCAGCACCTTCAATATTTTCTTTAACTGTTTTTCCAGTCACTGTGATGTGATCGGTATGTATTAAATTGCCTAGCTCCTTCATTACCGTTGGAATACCACCGGCATCAAAGAACTCCTCCATTAGGAATTGTCCACTTGGCATCATATTTGCAAGCACTGGTACTTCTTTTCCTAACTTATCAAAATCATCAAGGTTTAATGGCACACCAACACGACCAGCAATTGCTAACAAGTGCACCACTGCATTTGTTGAGCCACCGATTGCTGCCAAAATTTTAATAGCATTTTCAAATGATTTACGATTTAGAATTTGAGAAAGTCTTAAATCCTCCTCAACCATCTTCACAATTCGGCGTCCTGATAGGTGAGCAAGTGCAAACTTACGTGAATCAACTGCTGGCATAGCAGCAGCTCCCGGTAATTGAACTCCCAATGCTTCGGTAACACAAGCCATAGTTGAAGCAGTTCCCATTGTCATACATGAGCCTTGGCTTCTGGCTGAGCAAGATTCCATTGCCATAAACTCTTCAAAGGAGATCTTGCCACTTCTTACCTGCTCACTATATTTCCAAACTAAAGTTCCTGAACCAACAGATTGTCCTTGGTAGCGACCATTTAACATTGGACCGCCAGTGATCATTAATGTTGGTAGATCAACACTTGCAGCACCCATCAGTAATCCAGGTGGCGTCTTATCGCAATTTCCAAGTAGTACAACGCCATCTAATGGATGAGAGCGAATTAACTCCTCAACCTCCATCGCAAGCATATTTCGATACAACATTGTGGTTGGTCGTTGCAAAGATTCACTAAGTGACATCGCAGGGAACTCAAGTGGAAAACCACCAGCCTCCCAAACACCGCGCTTAACCGCTTCGGCAACATCACGAAGGGAGCCGTTGCAAGGATTTAATTCAGACCAGGTATTTGCAATACCGATAACTGGGCGACCATCAAAAACATCGGGGGCGTAACCTTGATTACGCAATCTTTCACGGTGGATGTATCCACCCTTATCTTTTAATCCAAACCAATATTGGCTGCGGCGATCAAACTTCTCTTCGCTCACGCTCGCCTTTCCAAATCTATTTCGTCTCTCAAATACTGAGAAAATCCTTGTGTTAAGGTTTTCATATTCTAGATCATTACCGCCAAAACTTCATCCACCATCGATAAGAAGGAAATCATGAGAATCACCCGCTTAGGACAGTTAAATCAGGAAAAAC
>CALPKA020000058.1 GCA_943324025.2 Bifidobacterium breve
ATGGCTTGATCAAAATCTAAACTCATTTTGAACCTGCCAATATTGGTGCGAAATCTAGAATTGGCTTACCCCACTTAGACAGCAGCGCTGCTTCAAGGGCGCCACCTACCAAATACATTCGATCATCTTTCATTGCAGGTGCCATGATTTGAAAACCAACAGGAAGGTTATCTTCTTCAGCAAGCCCGCAAGGCAAGCTCATGCCACCAATGCCTGCCATGTTAACTGGAATTGTTGCAATGTCATTTAAGTACATCGCTAATGGATCTTCACTTTTTTCACCGATTTTAAATGCAGTTGTTGGAGCAGTCGGTGATACCAATACATCACATTTAGTGAAAGCATTATCAAAATCTTGCTTAATAAGTGTGCGAACTTTTTGAGCAGAACCGTAATATGCATCGTAGTAACCAGAAGATAATGCGTAGGTGCCAAGAATTATTCGTCGCTTTACCTCACGACCAAACCCTGCCTGCCGGGTTAAATTCATTACCTCTTCGGCACTCTTTATGCCATCATCGCCAACTCGTAATCCAAATCGAATGGAATCAAATCTTGCTAAATTTGAGGAGCATTCACTTGGTGCGATTAAGTAATAAGCAGCGAGCGCGTATTCAAAGTTAGGGCAGGAAACCTCAACGATTTCAGCACCTAATTTAACTAACTCTGCAATTGCATCATTGAACTTATTTGAAACTCCCTTTTGATAGCCATCACCAGATAGTTGTTTAACGATGCCTATTTTCATTCCCTTAACATCTAACTTCTTTGCCGCTGCAACCACATCAGGTACAGCTTGGTTAATGCTGGTTGAATCCTTTGGGTCATAACCGGCAATTACTTGATGTAAAAGTGCGGTATCTAGAACAGTTCTTGCACATGGGCCTGCTTGATCTAATGAAGAGGAGAATGCAACTAAGCCGTATCGAGAAACTCCGCCATATGTTGGTTTAACTCCAACAGTTCCAGTTACTGCAGCTGGCTGTCTAATTGATCCGCCAGTATCAGTACCAATTGCAAGGGGTGCTTCAAATGCTGCAAGTGAGGCTGCAGATCCACCACCAGATCCACCAGGAATTCGGCTTAAATCCCATGGATTATGAGTTGGTCCAAATGCAGAGTTTTCAGTTGATGAGCCCATTGCAAACTCATCCATATTTGTTTTACCTAGAATTACAACGCCGGCATCCTTTAATTTTGTTACAACTGTTGAATCATAAGGTGGACGCCAATTTTCAAGAATTTTAGATCCACAGGTAGTTGGAATATCTTTTTGAGTCATAACATCTTTAAGTGCTAGTGGAACTCCAGCAAGAGGCGAAAGTTTTTCACCAGCAGCACGCTTCTTATCTACCTCTTTAGCTTGCGCTAAAGCACCCTCTTTATCCAAATATAAAAATGCATGAACATCTTTATCTACCTTTGAGATTTGATCAAAGTGGTCATTGGCTAATTCAACTGCGGAAATCTCTTTGTTGTTTAAAGCATCCGACATCTGCCAAGCATTATCTCTGATGCTCATTTACTCTTCACCTAAAATTTGTGGCACTTTAAATCTTTGCTCAGCAGATGCAGGAGCACCGGAGAGAGCCTGGGCTGGTGTAAGGCTGGTAGTAACTACATCTTCACGAGTTACATTATTTACTGCTAACGGATGAGAAGTTGGTGCAACATCTGCTGAAGCAACCTCTTGCACCCGTGCTACGGCGCCAAGAATTACATCCATCTCCCCTGCTAGGTGATCAAGCTCTGCATCACTCATTGAGATACGAGCTAAGCGAGCTAAGTTTGCGACTTCATCGCGGGAGATTGCGGCCATAATTGGTGAGTATAACTGGTGTTAATTCACTCGCGAATTTGGCCGTTTCCGGTAACAATCCAAGTTGTAGTTGTCATTTGCTCAAGCCCCATTGGGCCACGAGCGTGCATTTTTTGGTTAGAGATACCAATCTCAGCCCCAAATCCCATTTGTTCGCCATCGGTAAATCGTGTGGAGGTGTTCACCATTACCGCTGCGCAATCATTCATTGAGATAAAACTTTGAATTACCACCGGATCAGTAGCAACGATAGCTTCAGTATGTTTGGTGCCATGCTCTGCAATATGTTCAATAGCACCATTTACATCAGAAACTTGTGCAACATTAATCTCTAGGGTCCCATACTCAGTGGACCAAGAATCACTGCTAGCTAAATTAACTGCTAAGCCTACTTGCTTTGCAATTGCCATTGTTGCCTGATCGCAGTTAATTACCACACCCGAGGTGATCAACGACGTCAAAGCAATTGGAGTAAATTGCTCTGCAATATCTTTGTGAATTAGTAGTGTCTCCGCGGCATTGCAAACACTAGGGCGATCGCATTTAGAATTGATTAAAATTGCAAGCGCTTTCTCAAGATCTGCAGATTTATCAACATAGACGTGGCAAACACCAGCACCAGTTTCAATTGTTGGGACTGTAGCCTCACTTACAACTGAGTTAATTAGTTGAGCACTTCCGCGTGGAATAACAAGATCAACTTTGCCGCGGGCTGTTAGCAGGGCACTTACAGTTGATCTGTCATCTGATGGGACTAATTGAATTACATCAGGTGAAATCTCACTTGATGCAAAAGCTTGTTTCATCACCTTAATTAGAATTTGGTTGCTTTCAACCGCCGAGGATGAGCCACGCAGTAAGGCAGCATTTCCAGATTTGATTAATATCACCGCTGCATCAATAGTTACATTTGGACGGGCTTCATAAACCATTCCTACTACGCCAAATGGGACCGATACCTGTTTTAGATTTAATCCATTCTCTAAGTTTCGCTCCACGAGCAACCTTCCAAGTGGATCAGGTAATTTTGCAATATTCCTAGAAGAGTTAGCCATTGCCATTACTCGATCTTTAGTAAGTAATAGCCGATCTTGCAATGATTGATTCATCCCCGAACTCTTAGCATTTGCCATATCAATTTGATTAGCTTTTAAGATTGAATCTAAGTTTTTCTCTAACTCATCAGCAATGTTTAACAATATTTGATTGCGAGCAGATTCAGAGGAGTTAGCGAGTGAGCGCGCAGCTATGCGAGCCTTCTTTGCTAATTCGGCAATAATCGCTGTGGCGTCCATGGTCTAAGCCTACGGTGAAATAGGCTATGCAAATGATGCGTTTGGTTCGAATTATTCGCAATACCGTGATAACCATCGCCCTTTTATATGCCGCCTTGTTCATCTTTACAAAGGTAATCCACTACCCCGAACCAATCGCTGCAATAAAATTAGGTTTAGCACCAGCCTCTAAAACTCCCACATTGATGCCATGGCATGTGATTGATCCTTCAGATAAACCGATCTCAATCCCTGTTGCCTCAGAAAAAATGCCAGCTGAGATTATGTATAAGGGAACCTCACTCGCATTTGGTGAATTCCTAAAGCAAACCGATACCAATGCATTTGTTGTCATTAGGAATGGCGTAATGACATATGAATGGTACAAAGATGGGGTTTCACAGAGCACCCAACTTCCCTCTTACTCAGTCGCAAAAACTATGACCTCAATAATGATTGGTCAGTTAATTGCCCAAGGAAAGATTAAAGAAAGTGACAAGTTTGTTGATTATTTCCCAAATCTAAAGGCGGGAACAAGTTTTGATTTAGTAAAGATAAAAGACCTTTTGGATATGCAAGCAGGTGTTGGTGTCAGTGATAACTATCCGGCTGGACCTGCTGGTTGGGGTGTTGCAATTGCACAAATGTATGCCTCAACCGATGTGGATTGGTTTTTAAAACACAACCGAAAGATGGCATTTGAGCCAGGAAGTAAATCTGAGTATCGAAGCGTTGATTCACAAATGCTTGGCATGATCGTCAAGAAAGTAACTGGAAAAAAAGTTGCTGACTACTTCAGTCAAAATGTTTGGCAAGTTGTAGGGGCTAAATACCCGGCAACTTGGAATGTTGATCGAATTGGTGGAACTGAGAAAACTTTCTGTTGCTTTAATGCATCAGCAATTGATTATGGACGAATTGGAATGTTGTTCCTAAATGGCGGGTATGCAGGGCCAAATAAAGTAATTGATAATAATTGGCTAAAGCGTATGACTACTCCAGTTACCACTTTGGATCGAGATTGGGGTTATGGTGCTCAAGTTTGGCACCCTTACCCAAATACCAGTTTGGCCTTGGGATTACATGGACAATTTATTTTTATTAATCCTGCAACGAGAACTGTGATTGTTAAACTCAGTGATAATCCAACAGATTCAGATCATGAAGCCGATACCGCAAAGGCGCTTTTAGAAATATCTAACCTTAAAAATTAGTTAGGTAGAAAATAAGTACCGACCTGTTTTCCAGCTAAAGCATCAGGCAGGTCAGATAATTTAGTTAATAGCATTCCAATTCCAGCACTTGTTACTAATTTTGCCGCTTCAACCTTTGTAACCATACCTCCACTACCAACACCAGACTTTCCTGCACCGCCAAATGTTGAACTATCTAAGCTAGAAATATCTGCAACCTCATTTATTTGCTTAGCCCCTGCAAGTGATGGATCTGAATCATATAGACCATCTATATCAGTAATTAGGACCAGTAAATCTGCTGAGATCAGTGTTGTAACTCGAGCTGCAATTCCATCATTGTCACCAAACTTAATTTCCTCTGTACCAACTGTGTCATTTTCATTAATGATTGGCACGACATCTAAGCCCAATAAAGTTGTAATGACCGCTTTGATATTCTCAAAGTGAGACGGTCTGTTTATGTCATCGATTGTAATTAGAATTTGAGAAGTTGTTATCTTAAATCTATTGAAGGATTCGGTGTATTTAGCCATCAACAAGCCTTGGCCAACTGAAGCGGCTGCCTGTTGCTTTGATAGATCAGATGGCCTAGAACTTAACCCAAGTGGTGACAGGCCTGCAGCGATTGCTCCTGATGAAACAATTATCACTTGCTTACCATCAGATTTTAACTTTGCGACCATATCCACCAGCTGATCAATCGCAGCTGGATCAATGTTTGCACCTGCACTACCAGTAAGCGTTGATGACCCAACCTTTATAACAATGGTTTTGCATTTGCTTAAGTTAACGGACATCTTCATCCACCCGAGGGGTTCTTGGATTAGCTACGTTGTACTCCCACTGCATTTCAATTTCATCTTCAC
>CALPKA020000059.1 GCA_943324025.2 Bifidobacterium breve
GCCAAAACATAAATTGCTGGCGCACTTGGTCCGCCTGGGTTAAAAAGTATTGTTGAAAGTGGTCCAGCAGATTCAAGAGAGAGGCCTGGCTCGCGAAGAGATTTAATTGGATGTAACAATAAGGTGATTGAGTTTGGAACGTTAATAAGTACGGGCATAAACATCAATGCAAGCCGTTTTTTAAACTCCTCATTCGATAAATTCTCTCTGATTTCAGAAATTACCTTAGTTTTCCAATTAGCTCCTTTTGTATATGTATAAAGAATGACTCCAATTTGAAAAACTATCCAGGCTGCTAGGAATAATGGTGAAAACGCGCCTGCTAACCCTGCAATCAAGGCAATTGCAAAAACTTTACGCCAGCCAATATTTATCAATCCTCTATTTTTTTCAAGTAGTGTGAATAATCCCGGGAGAATTAGAGCAATTACCAAAGTACCAAGCCGCCCTTGATTTATTGAGGTCAAGGTAACTGGTGAGAGCGCATAAATAAATCCAACAAAAACGCTGGAATAATTTGTAAGTGAGTATTTTCGGGCAGTGCGGTAGCTAGATATAAACAACAAGGTTGGGGCAAAGAAGAATAAGACAGCCAAGAAAACTTGTGGATTACCTGCGGTAATGAAAGAGGCGATACCAATTATTGGAATCCAAGCTGGCGCAGAAGAGCTGCTGCCAAGTCCAACTAAATGCCAAGAATTCACATAGGAAGTTATCAACTCAATTGCACTTGCCGGTGCCACAGCCATAGTTCCACCGGAAAGGGATCCAAGCCGATTACGGGAATATAAGACTGAGATAATTAGCGTTACCAAAACTCCAAACAAAAACGGTTGCTTGAGTAAGCTTCGAAGCTTGCTAAAATTTTGTTTAGCAGGAAAATCTATTTCATCAAAACTCTCGTCGATTACACCAATATCTGAATAAGAACTTGGAGATGCTACAGATATCTCTTGTTTGCTTGATTTAAATAAACCAGAAAGTGAAGAGGAAATTCTTCCAAAAATTGTACGAATTTGAATACTCCGATTTGGAATAAATGGTTTTATAACTCGTGCAGTTAATACTCTGCTTGACTTTCGATACCTTCGTGATTTAATCAAATCTGATGGCTTGAATATTAATAAACCGATCGCAGCAATTTCATCAGCAGCATAACCAGGAAGTTTTGCCAATAAATAGAGAATTGCTCGACCAAGTGAGGTAAAGAGAAGTTGAATTGCCACCCAAGGCAAAATCCACCAGCTTGAATTTGCAAGCAATACCAATGCAGCATTTCTTCTATCTAGTAACAACGGCCTATGCAAAATAGCATCTCTTACATCAACTGTACGTCTTTCGGAGGCGGCAGCTTCGGCATGATAAAGAATTGCTTCACCAACACAAATTACTGAGTAGCCAGCGATATTTGCGCGCCAACCCAAATCAATATCATCGCGGAATAATTCAAGGCTTGGGTCAAAGCCACCTAACTCTTCAAATAAAGAACGCTTTACTAACATTCCGGCAGTGCTCACCGCCAAGACAGTTTTCACTTCGTCATGCTGTCCTTGATCATGCTCTCGCTCTTCTAGTCCAGTCCAGCGAGTGCCATTTTCAGTAATACTTATTCCAGCTTCCAAAATATGTTTGCGGTCATACCAACCTAATATTTTTGGTCCGGCAATTCCAACCTGAGGTCGTGAAATTACTGCCTCTAGTAATTTACCTAATGCATGTCGGTCTGGTGCGCAATCATCATGCAAAATCCATAACCACTCTTGCTTATTTTCTGATTCATCTAGTGGTGGCAGTTTTGCTACCGCTGCTGCCACTGCAGCTCCAAAGCCAGTTCTGCGAGATTTTTTTATTACCTCAATTCCCGCTTTATTTAATAATTTAACTGAACCATCGATTGAGCCATTATCTACAGCAATGATTTGATCAATCTTGTGTTTTTGAGAAGATAAAGAAGCAACAACCTCGTTAAGCCAAGTGACACCATCATGAGTAACTACAATCGCAGTTACAAATTGATCTTTAAGTTGGGTTTGAACCCCGGTACTTTGCTTTTCAGCCACCCGTTATTTTAAGCGGTACGGCGCTTTAAGCGACGACGCTCACGTTCAGATAATCCACCCCAAATTCCAAACCGCTCATCATGAGCTAGGGCGTACTCCAAACACTCTGAACGAACATCACAGGAAAGGCAGACACGCTTAGCCTCCCGAGTTGATCCACCCTTCTCAGGAAAGAAGGCCTCTGGATCAGTTTGAGCACACAATGCCCGCTCCTGCCAGGAAAGTTGTTCTGATGAAACTACTAGGGCCGCTAGCTCTGCACGTTGGTCTGACATATATCTCCAATGACTCTTAAGTTAGATCTCGAGTTCCTAAGGACCAGGGTGGGCCCACTAATAGGAGAATTACACGCTTGTAACTCGATTAAGTCAAGTCGAGAGTATGCAAATTGAAGATATTTAGAAGCCTAAATAATTGTTTAAAATCACCATTCCAGCCTGAATTTGGGCCCCTGGTGCGATGATTGAGTCACTTATTTGGCAATTACTGCCTATTTTTGCTCCCTTACCAACAATTGATCCATTAATTTGGCAATTACTCTCAACTACAACTTCACTTTCAATTACCGATCCATTATTTATTTCTGATCCACTGCCAATGGTCGCAGAATCAAAGATCAAGCAATCTCCGCTATGAGTTGGTGTGGCTGATGAGGATATTTTTCCAAGTATTAGATCAGCTGAGGCCTTTACTAACGCAGCAGGAGTTCCAATATCTAGCCAGTAGGAGTTGTCTACATAGCCAACAACTTTAGTTCCGCTAGCTAACAATGCAGGAAAGGTGTCGCGCTCAATACTTACTACTTTATCTGCAGCTATTTGCTCAATAACATTTGGATTAAACACATAGCATCCGGCATTAATCAAGTTACTTTTTGGATTCTCCATTTTTTCATTAAAGGACTTAACTTGTTTATCAGCAGTTAACTCAACGCATCCATATGCCCGCGCATCTTTAACTTCAGTTAAATACAAAGTAACTTCTGCCTTGTTTTTTCGGTGAAAATCTAATTGATTTTCTAGGCTGTGTCCGCTTAATACATCACCATTGAAAATTACTACCTCATCGCAATTATCAAGAAGGGATGAGGCATTTTTAATACCGCCACCGGTTCCTAATGCTGTTTTTTCTACCGCATACTTGATTTTAATTCCAAATTTACTGCCATCACCAAAATATGGTTCAAATAACTCAGCCTTATAAGATGTTGCTAAAACTATTTCAGATACGCCAGCATCTGCAGCTTTTCGAATTTGATGCTCTGTGAATGGAACCCCGGCAACACTTAGCATTGGTTTTGGAGTTGCTTTAGTAAGTGGCATTAATCGACTTCCCATGCCGCCGACTAAAAGTATTGCGCCAGTTTTCACGCCGTTATCCGAGTTGCAGCTTGGGAAATCTTTTCATCACTTGCTGTTAATGCAATTCTTACAAAATTATCACTGCCATAGAAAGCACCTGGTGTTACTAAAATTCCTAATTGGGCAAAGTAATCAACTGTTTTATAGCCATCCTCTCCCCTGGTGCACCAGATATATAAACCAGCTTCACTGTGTTCTATTTTAAATCCCTTACTTAAAAGCGCGGCTTTAAGAGTATTACGGCGAGCGCTGTAACGTGCCGCCTGCTCTTGCACATGTTTTTCATCAGATAAGGCAACGATCATTGCCTGTTGTACTGGTAGCGGAACCATCAGCCCAGCATGCTTTCGCACCTGTCTAATCTGATCAATTAATTTGCTATCGCCAACAACAAAGCCTGCGCGATAGCCAGCTAAGTTTGAACGTTTAGAAAGAGAGAGCACTGCTAATAAGCCAGTGTTATTTCCATTTGCTAGCGCCAGAATAGATTTTGCATCTTTTGCAAAGCTTAAGTAGCACTCATCACTTGCCAAGATTGAATTACTCTTTTGAGCCCACTGAATACAAGCTTTTAGCTCATCATCTGTTTGCACCTGCCCAGTTGGGTTTGATGGTGAGTTAAGCCAGGCTAAATCTGCACTAGGCCAAGTGTTTGCATCAATCTCAACTGGAATTGCTTCGGCTGAAACCATCATCGCACTTACTAAATATGTTGGATAGGCAATCTTTGGATATAAAACTTTCTTGCTTTGCAAAAAGGTGGGCAATAAAGCAATGAATTCCTTTGATCCAATTGATGGCAACACATCAAAATCTCCAGTAACTCCTAAGTTCTTAATTGACCAGTTGCGAAGAGCGGTCCGTAAAGCTTCTGTTCCACCAACTACTGGATACCCTGGTGAATCACTAGCGGATGCTAAAGAGTCTTGAATAAATTTTGGAGTTGGATCAACTGGTGTGCCTTGAGACAGATCGATAAAACCATCTGGATATTTTTTGGCCTTATCACCATAGGGAGCTAATAAGTCCCATGGGAAATCTGGAAGTTTCAGAAAAACCTATTTCGCTTGTGGCGGAAGAGCAGCAACAATTTGATGATCCTTACCAATTGGACCTAACTTTGCGGCACCACCTGGTGAACCAATTTCAACAAAAAACTTGGTGTTTACCTCGCCATACTCTTTCCATGCAGCTGGCACATCATCTTCATAATAAATTGCCTCAACTGGGCAAACCGGCTCACATGCACCGCAATCCACACACTCATCAGGCTGGATATAAAGCATTCGATCGCCCTCATAGATGCAATCAACTGGGCACTCTTCAATGCAGGACTTATCCTTAACATCAACACAAGGTTGCGCAATTATGTAGGTCATGCTTCTCCTTACAGTTATATCTGCCTAGTTAGGTAGACAATACTGCCATCAACTCGAGGTCTGGGCAGCCCTGAGTTTAATCGAGAGGGTCAAATGCAGCCATTCACGGCGCAAGTTGGGCAGCGAGTAAGTATTCGCATGCACGATCCCGCAGGCGGCTATCGGGATATCCTCGGTGTTTTAGAGAGTGAAAACACAGTTAGAAAAAAGGATGGCACCGTAGTTTTGTTTGACCCAAGCCAAATTGCATTATGGAAGGTAGTCCCACCTCGTGATTGATACAAAGATTTCACTCTTTGATACAAAATCTCGACAATTACAACCACTGGTTTGTAGTGATGGC
>CALPKA020000060.1 GCA_943324025.2 Bifidobacterium breve
CCTGCTATCAAATGCTGCGCCACAAATTTTGGCTAAGTTAACTAGTGCACCAGAGCCTAAATCTTTAGAGGGCTCGCAGATAAAGATAAATATGCTGCTTAAGAAGTTACCACAATTTAAATCTGGGGTTGATCCAAAGGATGCTTTTGTCGGTACCCTTCATATAAATGAGAGTTTTACCCAGTTGGAAAAAGCATATAAACAAGCAAGCTCTGGCGAGCTACCAGATGAGTTGCCACTTGAAATGTATTGCCATTCCCTCTCTGATACTTCAATACTTTCAGATGAATTAACCACCAAGGGCTATCACACACTTACTGTCTTTGGCCTTCATACTCCAGCTAAATTATTTGATAAAGATCCGGTAGGTATGAAAGAAAAAGCAAAGCAGAGAGCATTAGCAGCACTTAATCAATATTTAGTTGAACCAATTGAAAGCTGCCTTGCAAGTGATGCAAATGGTGAATTATGTATTGAGATTAAATCACCAGTTGATTTAGAAAAAGACATCTTTTTACCAAGAGGAAATATCTTTCACAAAGATTTATCATTCCCATTTAAAGAGGATAACTCCTCGATTAAATGGGGTGTTGAATCTGCCCACCCAAGAGTATTTCTCTGTGGCGCAGGTGCAATTAGAGGCGGTGGCGTTAGTGGGATTGCAGGTCATAACGCTGCAAAGGCAGTTCTAGAACTAAACTAAAAAGTTAGAGAATTGCCAAGGATCACTTTCATCGTATTTACGATTGTTCCATCCTTTGAACAAATCATTACGATGCATTAGCGGATCCCAATCTGCAGCAGCAGAGTGATAGCCACCCCAGTACTTTTCTGCAAATGCTAAAACTTCTCGCCATGGCAGATCATCTGGAACTAAGTAACCTGCATTTGGATTAGCCATTGCCCAAGCAACGGCTGCATAAACCGCACTTGCAACCTGAACAGTTGTTGCAGATTGTTTTGGAACTAATTTTCTTGACTCGTGAATGTTTAATAAGGATCCAGTCCACCAAGATTTGTATGGGTGGCCCATAAGTAGAACACCTAATCTGTCATCACCATCGATGATCTCTTCATTCATAATTCTTTGGTTCTCAGTTAGATCCCACTGACGCATTTGTAATTCATGCATTGAAGCAACCGCGGCATCAGTTGGGCAGTATGCGTAGTGAACAGTTGGACGATAAATGGCCTTGTCTTTATCCCAAACAGTTAGGTGATCGCTGATCGTAAATGCCTCACCATGGCGAATAACCATTCCAGTAGTTTCCATATTTGGGACCCAAGATCTAACCCAAGTTGTTGCACCAGGTTGGGCAATACATATCTGATTTTTTGGCCCATCTGGATGTTGATAGGCATTTACTGGCAATGTTTTTTCATGTGTACCCCAGCCCATTTCAGCTGGTGCAATACCTTCTTCATAAAAACCTTCAACCGACCAGGTATTAACAAACTCATTAACCTGCTTTGGTTTATCAGATATTTGCGTATCGCGCTCTGCAATGTGAATTACTTTCACGCCAAGTTTTTGAGCTAGGACTGGAAAGTTTTCACTTGCAAGTGCTTGATCAACTCCTGCACCTGCCTTGCCATCTTTAAGTGCGCTGGTTGCAATATCAAATAAAGCTTTTTTTGTAAGGTGTGAAACTAAACCTGGATTTGCACCATGTTCAACAATTGCAGTTGGGCCTTTGCCGCCCCATGTATCAGTTAACTTACGCAATTTCATATGGCGCCAATAAAGTGTGCGCTCTGTTGGATTGCGAGTTGCTCCCGCTGCGTATGGTTCCCATTCTTCAATCGAGGTATTTAAATAAATAACCCCGTGATCATGAGCCCAACCAATAATTTCGTTGGCATCAATATTCCACGCCAAATCTAAGAGAAAATCTCCAGCTGATAAATACTTTGAAAGAAATTGATCCATATTTTCGCGGGTTAATTGGTCTTGCACATATGTAGCGCCCGCTGTGATTGCTTCTGAAACTCGGCTTCGATTATCACGCATATCTGCGATCGTGATCTGTTTTGCATCTACTAGGTGTTCGATTAGAAGTGGTAATACACATTGTGAAACTGAACCTGCACCTAAAACTAGAACTCGATTAGAAAAGCGTGCTGCCAATTAGGACCTCCAACTGTCGCGCTAATGTATTTAGCCAGTGAAGATTAACCTATATTTTCAATTTGGCCATCCCAAATCCTCTGACCACTTCCACTTCGCTTTGCCTCATACATTGCCAAATCTGCTCGGCGCAGGCAATCGCTGGAGTCAATATTTTGCCCTATTGCTGCAAATCCAATGCTCACCTTTACTCGCACCTGGCCCGTCTGCAAGGAGATTGGATAACTCAAGGTGGCAATCAAAGCTTGAGCCAACTCAGTAGCCTCTTGCTTATCAGCCCTAGCCAGCACACCAAATTCATCTCCGCCAAGTCGTGCAATCTGGCCATCTGTTGGGATGACTCGACTAAATCTGTTAGCAACCTGCTTTAGTAACTCATCACCGGCCGCATGTCCCAGATTGTCGTTTATCTCTTTAAACCCATCTAAATCAAGCAAAAAGATATAACCACTTCTTATTTCACTTAAATGCAGTAAAAAGTTTCTTCGATTAGAAAGTCCTGTTAATTCATCAGTTCGAGCAAGAACTCTTTCATTGCTAGCGGTGTTTGCTTCTTGGAGTGCAAAACTCATTCTGATAAACGCTAGTGCAATAGTGATAAAGCCGGGGATCAAAATAAAGCTAGGGAAGTATCCAGGTTTAAGTGCTGCAACTCCTAACAAGCAACCACTTGCAATAAGTGCAACAGTTGCTCCATATGACGAGACTTTTTCTGAAGTTTTATTCTCAGGTGATGAAAATAAAAGCGAGGTTGAAAGTAGGACCAAACCAATTATCCAGCCATCATCTGTTATCGCACCAAACTCATATGTTGCACTCAAAGAACCCCAGATAAAGAATAAGTCTGAGGTCGCAAATGAGAGTAGGCCTAGACCAAGAAATATTGATCTTCTACTTAGCGGATTTAGTAGGAGATAAACCAAAACCATGGAGAGTAAAACGATATCCCCAACTGGGTAAAGAATTGAGATAAAAACTTGCCAGGCAGAACCATCCAAGCCAACCATCGCTGGCTTTAATACAAATGCGGTTAAGACACTAGTTAATCCAACTGCGATGATCACAGTGTCTAGAACTTCAAGGGCAGACATAGATCGCTTTTGGGTAAAACTTCTTGTGATTGCGATAAATACCAGTGGATAAAAAATTGCATAACAAATATCAGAAATTGCGGCTGGAATTTGTAGTTCAAAGAAAGAGTTCCAAGTCGAGAAAAAAGAGCCCATACTCCAAACCAGCGCTGCTGCGCCAAAGGAGTTAGCTGAAATCCGATCTGTATGAAGTGGTGCATTAAATGCGATTACCGAGGCCATGACTCCGATTGAATTAAACAGAAGTAGATCAACTGCAACATTATTCTCAGGAAAAATAGATCTAGCAATCAGGTGAGTAAGAATTAAAAACCCAGTCAGCCATAAAAATCCGGAGATACGGCGGATTAATCTCATAATCAATAGTAAAATGAGATCAACCTTTATAGAACAGATCTGGGGAAATTTAAGTGATCGCACTCTCAAGACGCCAATTTATTTGCGGTAGCGCAGCTGTTGCAGCATTGGCAACCACCCCTGCCCTTGCAGCCAATGGGGTTAAGACTTTACCTGGCGGTAAAACTGAGGTGAGTCTTGCTGCTAATAAAACCTTGGAAACTGTTGGTGGGGTAGTTGAGTTGAGTATTAAGAAGTACGGAAAAGTTGCAGTAATTAGAACTTCAAAATCTGCAAAGGGATTTGCAGTGGTTAACCTATCTTGCCCTCATGCTGGAGTGATTGTGCAACAAAATGCTGGTGGCTGGATTTGTCCAGGCCCTCGTGGACATGGATCTGAGTTTGGTATGAATGGCGCATTAAAAGTTGGCCCGGCAAACTCTGGATTGAAACCAATTAAATTTACGGCAAATACTAAAGCTGTAGTTATCTCTTAAAGTTTTTATCTTTGCTTTTTACGTACATTCATTCCGACTTTTCTTACAATGGGACGTGGTGCGTTTCTAGCAATTGCACTTAGAATTTTATATTGCCAGCCTGGGATACAGATTACTCGGTTTGCTTTTGCATACTTCCAAGATTTACTTACAAGCTCATCGCTATTAAGCCACATGAATTTAGGCAATGCGGTCATTTTCATTCGGCCACGGGCATGAAATTCCGTGCGAGTAAATCCTGGGCAAAGAGCTGATATTTTCACATTTGTTCCACGAAGTTCGGTGTGAAGTGATTCAGAGAAAACTGTTAAGTAAGATTTTGCTGCGCTATATGTGCCACCTGCAATAAAACTTGCAACGCTACTGACATTTACAATAATTCCAGTGTTTCTCTTAACCATAACGGGCAAAACGGCGTGAGTCAGTCGCATGGGAGCAGTCACTAAGACATCTAATAATTCTTGCTCTTTATCTAGATTACTAACAGTAAAACTATCCTTGATACCAAAGCCAGCATTATTTACCAGAACATCTATCGGTTTTTTCAGATCAGCAACTCTTTTTTCAACTTTTGCTAACTGGGCAGGCTTAGTTAAATCTGCCTTTATGCATTGAGTTTTAACGCCAAAACGCTTATTTAATTCTTTTGCTACCTTATTTAATCGAGGTAGATCTCTGGCAACTAGTATTAAATCAAAACCTTCTTTTGCAAGTAAATTTGCATATGAAGCACCAATTCCTGCAGTTGCACCTGTAATTAGTGCGGTAGCCATTACTTAACTATCCCGGAGGCATCCTCATCACGGATATGCCAAGAGGTTCCATACTCTTCTAACAAATCTAGGAATGGTTTGGATTCAAACCACTCTGGACCATTAACTCCTTGTGGCTTCCAAGCGCCTTTGTGAATTAACTCAAGTGCGATAACAGGGTTGATTGCAGTTTGCCAAACAACTGCTTGATCGCCAAACTCCTTCATTGACCAGGCATTATCAACTACGTTGTAGATATAAACAGCCTTTGGATTTCCTTGC